>JBGTGJ010000154.1:0-6910 GCA_041746775.1 bacterium | reverse complement strand
TACATCGTTGCCACCCCAATCGGAAACCTCCAAGACATAACCTTGCGGGCGATTGAGACGCTCAAAAGTGTCGATCTTATTGCCTGTGAAGATACCCGCCAAACCTCCAAGCTGCTACACGCTTACAATATCCAAAAACCTTTGCTTAGCTTTTATGATCATAACGAGCGTGGTCGTGTTCCACAAATTCTCGAACGATTAAAAAACGGCGAGTCGATCGCCTTGGTCTCCGATGCCGGGACCCCCTTGATTTCTGATCCGGGTTATACTTTGGTGAAAGAATTATCGGCAGAAGGGATGAAGATTGAGTCGATCCCCGGCCCCTGTGCAGCGATTTCGGCTTTAGTAGTGAGTGGTCTTCCGACCGATAGTTTTTATTTTATTGGATTTCTTCCACCCAAACATTCTGCAAGAATAAAAAAGTTCACCGCATTGCAAGAGATCCCTTCCACTTTAATTTTTTATGAGTCGACGCATCGAATTCAAAAGTTTCTACAGGATGCTTATGAAGTATTCGGTGATCGCCAGGTGGTGGTTGTTCGGGAAATGACGAAAAAGTTTGAAGAAATCATCCGAGGGAAATTAGGTGAGATAGGAACCAGCATTCAACCCCGGTCTTGGAAAGGGGAGTTTGTCGTCCTGTTGGAAGGGGCTCGAAGATAGGTAAAATTTACCGATTTGGGCTTGCCTTGGTCATTCAGGGCATGATAGGCCGAAAGCCGTTTTTCGGGAAGTTCCCCTGCAAAGTTGAATTCAGCTTTGCGATTAAACGCTTCATCTCTGATGTTTTTCTGTTGAATGTGGGCCCGGAAGTTCTCTTCCCCCACTTTTTTTTTGTCTTCATATTCCGAATGGGCGACAATCTTTCGAATGGAATGAATTGAGATATGGATTTGGAATTAATGACAGTTTTAAAAATTGTCGAGCCGCTCGCCGCATCGATGGGATATGAAGTTTTAAAAGCGGAGTTCACTCAGGATCATGGCCGCAAGATTCTCCGCATATATATAGATAAAACCGAAGGGGGGATCGGGGTTAAAGATTGTGAGAGGTTTAGTCAAACCCTCAGCCCCATTCTAGATGTTGAGGGGGAGATCCAGGGGAGGTATGATCTTGAAGTCTCTTCTCCCGGGTTAAATCGTCCACTGAGGTTTCCCAGGCATTTTTCCTCCCAATTGGGGAAGATTATCCAGGTGACCACTGAAGAGCCGATTGAAGAAAGACGAAATTTTAAAGGGGAGCTGGCACGAGTGGAAGGGGAGCTTTCGGAAGGTTTTATTGAAATCTTAGTTGATCAGAATCGGTTTCAAATCCCTTTTGAAAATATCAAAAAGGCCCATTTAGATTTTTTTGCAACCGAAGAAAGACTGAAAGAATCGATGAAAGCCGCTAAGCATAAAAAGAAAATTTAATGATTTAAAAAGGAAAGATGCCCATGCCTCCAAGAACTCCAAGAAAGCGAAAGACCTCCAAAGAAAATGTTAAATCGATGTTTATCAACCTGAATGCCGTTCTTGATCAGGTCAAACGGGACAAAGGGATTCCTCGAGAAGTACTGGTCGAGGCGATCGAATCGGCGATGGTTTCTGCAGCGAGAAAAAAATATGGGTATGAGGCTGAACTCGAGGCTCAATACAACGAAGAGATGGGGGAGGTTGAGCTGTTTCAGTTCCGAAACGTGGTGGAAGAGGTTCTAGATATTTCCAAAGAGATTTTACTCAAAGATGCCGTCAAACTCGATCCCGATGCGCAGTTGGGGGATGAATTAGGGGAAAAAATCGATTCTCAACAATTTGGTCGGATTGCGGCTCAAACTGCCAAGCAGGTGATTATTCAAAAACTCCGCGATGCGGAGAGTGATCTCATCTATAACGAATACAAAGATCGAGTCGGAGAGTTAATTACGGGGATCGCCCGCCGGTTTGAAAAAGGGACGATGATTGTCGATCTAGGGCGGACCGAAGCGATTCTTCCCGTTCAAGAGCAGGTTCCTACCGAACATTATAAGACTGGCGAAAGAATTCAGGCCTATTTTCTCGAATTACGCAAAGGACTCAAAACTCCACAGTTGATCCTCTCGCGCCGTAGTCCCGAGTTGATCCGGTTGCTCTTTTCTATGGAGGTTCCTGAGATCAATGAAGGGATTGTCGAAATTAAAAATGTTTCTCGTGAAGTGGGCAATCGGGCGAAGGTAGCGGTTTATTCCAAAGATAGCGACGTTGATCCGGTCGGAGCATGTGTCGGAATGAAAGGAAGCCGCGTCCAAGCCGTGGTGCAAGAATTGCGTGGTGAGAAGATTGATATTGTGACGTGGGATGACGATCCTGCACGATTTGTCTGCAATGCGATCGCACCGGCCGAAGTGGTCAAGGTGATTATCCACGAAAAAGATCATTCGATGGAAATTATTGTTCCGGATGACCAGCTCTCTTTAGCCATCGGTCGTCGTGGGCAAAATGTCCGTTTGGCGGCACAGCTGACCGGTTGGAATATCGATATCTATAATGAAAGCCGTCATGACGAGATGACCAAGCGGGCTAAAAATGCGCTCGTGCTAGACCTTGGGATTGAAGACAGTTTATCCAGCATTTTTTACAGCCATGCCTTTCGTACCACCAAAGATATTGCTGAAACCCCGTTGGAAGAGTTTTTAACTTTACCTGGTATTAATTCGGATCGACTCAAAGAAATCCATCATCGTGCCCAAGGGGTCATGGAAATGCCCATTGTCGAAAGACCTAGCGAGATTTTTGCCAAACAGGAGACGATAAGATTGGCGGCTGAGAAAGAAAAAGAGGCAGCAGCAGCTCAAGCAGCGGCTGAGGCAGCAGCAGTTGCAGCTGCTGCAGAAAGTGCCGAAGAGTCCTCCGCAGCAGCAGAGGCAATCGAATCAGAAGGGGCTAATGGAGAGAGTTCTTCGAAAGAGATTGCTGAATAATCAATACGAAAGAATTGAAATATTATGGAGAGCAAACAAAATATCGTTGAGAAGAGGATTAAGCCAGGGATCATTCGACGCCGGGCCAAAAGCGCTCCGCCTGAAGCAACGCCGGAAGAGATCTCTGCTGCCGCGGTAGAAGAGTCTCAAGTTGCCGAGGCTGCTTCCGTCGAAGAAACTGCAAAAGTCATTACCGAGCAAACTCCTGTTGCGGCTGCTTCTGCTTTGGAAGAGGCAGTCTCTTCACGCAAAGCTTCGGAAGCCCCGGCCACTCCCGTTGCTGCAAAAACGGCTACTAAAGAGATACCAGCCGAGGGCGCCAAAAAAGTGGGAGGTCCAAGACAGCTTCCTGAAGGTCCCCCTGTTGGTACGATTATCCAGCTTCCCCATATGAAGAAAAAAGAGGCGGAGGCCGAGGCGGCTGCCAAAGGGATCGCAGCGACACCGACTTCATTAGTGGAAGAGGAAGAAAAAAAGCTAAAAGCCAAAAAAGGATTAAAAAAAGGGGCAGGGGGAGAAGAGATTGACCTCGAAGAGATTTCTAAGATTGGAAATATTGCCCAAATTTCCAAGATTGCCCCTCGTAGTCTAGCCGAGCGCGTTTTCCAACCGACTCGCACTGGAAGAAAACGTCGTTCAAAATTAAAAGCGGTTCATCGTCAGGAGGCGACGACGCTTCCCAGAGCAAGTAAAAGAATTGTCAAGATGGGAGAAACCATCCTCGTCTCGGATCTCGCGCAGCAATTGGGGATCAAAGGTTCAGAAATCATCAAAAAATTGATGCAGATGGGAAGCATGCTGACAGTCAATCAGCCGGTCGATTTTGATACCGCCTCGTTGATTGCGACAGATTACCAATGGGAAGTGAGAAAAGTCTCCTTTACCGAAGAAAACTTTTTAAAGACTGATGAAGATAAACCGGAAGAATTGTTACACCGAGCCCCTGTTGTCACGGTGATGGGGCATGTCGACCATGGGAAGACCTCTTTATTAGACGCGATTCGTTCTACTGAAGTTGCCTTGGGAGAGCATGGTGGAATCACCCAACATATCGGTGCTTACCAAGTTCGCTTGGGATCCGACAAGGTGGTGACATTCCTCGATACTCCTGGCCATGAGGCATTCACATCGATGCGGGCCCGTGGTGCTTCGGTGACGGATATTGTTATCTTAGTTGTTGCAGCGGATGACGGAGTGATGCCGCAGACAATCGAAGCGATCCATCATGCTAAAGCGGCTGAAGTTCCGATCATCGTTGCGGTCAACAAAATCGACAAGCCAGGGGCGCAGCCCGATCAGGTGAAACGACAGTTGAGTGAACATGGATTGCTTTCCGAAGAGTGGGGGGGAGACACTCTGTTTGCTCATGTTTCTGCCAAAGCAAAACAGGGGATTAAAGAATTGCTTGAACTGGTTTTTCTCCAGGCCGAGGTTTTAGAACTCAAATCAAATCCCAACAAGTTGGCAAAAGGGGTGATTGTTGAAGCGAGACTCGACAAAGGGCGCGGGCCGGTCGTAACCGCTCTTATTCAAGAGGGAACGCTGCATTTAGGAGATTACATCGTCGTCGGTTCCCACTCCGGCAGAGTCCGTGCCATGCTCAACGACAAGTTAGAGTCGATCCAGGAGGCAGGTCCAGGGGTTCCTGTCGAGATCTTAGGTTTAGATGGAGTTCCATCCCCCAGTGATTCTGTGCAAGCTTTAAAAGATGAAAAGAGAGCCAAGCAGATCGCCGAGCATCGTGAACAAAAAGTCCGTGAACAAAAAGCGGCTGGCCCGGGTAAAATGAGTCTCGAGGATCTCTTCTCCAAACTTCAGGCAGGAGAGGTGAAAGAGCTTTCGATCATCCTCAAAGCCGACGTGCAAGGCTCTCTCGAGGCACTGCAAGGTTCTTTAGATAAACTTTCCACTCCTAAAGTTCGCGTCCAAATCATTCATTCCGGTGTAGGGGCGATTACCGAATCGGACGTCATGTTGGCCAGTGCCTCTAATGCCGTCATCATTGGTTTCCATGTCCGTCCCGATACCAAGGCACGGGAGATAGCGGAACGAGAAGGGGTTGAAGTCAAAGTTTATCAAGTGATTTATGATGCGGTTGAAAATATCGAAAAGGCGATGGAAGGTTTACTCGAACCGACCTTTAAAGAAAAATATTTGGGAAGAGCCGAAGTCCGACAGGTTTTTCAGGTCAGCAAGGTTGGAAATGTCGCGGGATGTTTTGTTATCGATGGAAAAATTCAACGTGGTGGCAATGCGCGCTTGTTAAGAGACAACGTCGTTCTCTTCGAAGGAAAGTTGAGTTCCCTCAAAAGATTTAAAGATGACGCCCGAGAGGTTGAAAAAGGGTATGAGTGTGGAATGTCGATTGAGGGATATCAGGATATTAAGCCTGGAGATGTAGTGGAGAGTTATCTGATTGAATCGGTGAAGACGAAATTAAATGCTTAAAGGTAAGAAGCTTTTTTTTCTACATCATGGTTGTTGCCATCCTGCAATTTGAACTCTTCATGCCGCAGAATCAGTCGCTTAAAGACAAACGGCAACTCTTGCAAAAACTCAAAGAGAAAGTACTGGCCCATTTTAAGATTCCGGTGGCCGAAGTAGGTTTTCAAGATCTTTGGCAAAGGAGTCAATTGGGAGTCGCCATTGCGGGGAGTGAAGAGAAGGGGCTTGATGCCCTCATTTCCAAAATGGTTCAATTCATCTTGGCAATGGGAGTGGGAGAGGTTTTAAGAGAAGATAGGGATTTTGTGCATTACGAATAGGAAGAGTCATGAAGGTTGGTCGTGACAAAAGAATAGCGGAAGAGATTCGACGTGAAGTCAGCCAAATCATGCATTTTGAGATCTCTGACCCTCGCCTGATGGGGGTGACGGTGACGGGAGTGATGCTCACCCCAGATTTGAGTTTGGCTCGTATTTATTACGCCCTTCCGGGAACCGAGGGGAGAAAAGAGCTGGTTCAAAAGAGTTTAAAAAAATCAGAAGGGTTTGTCCGACGCGCTTTAGCTGAGCGAGTTGAAATGAAGTTTGTTCCTCGTATTGAATTTTTCTATGATGAATCGTTAGAGATCGAATCGAAGATCAACGATTTATTCAAGAATTCTGAAAATAAGTAATATGGATGGTTTTTTAATCCTCGATAAACCGAAAGGGATCACCTCTCAAAAAGCGGTTTATAAAATCCGAAAATGTTTGGGTGTAAAAAAAGTTGGGCATACCGGGACGCTCGATCCGCTTGCCACCGGGGTATTGGTGCTTGCTTTAGGGGAAGCCACCAAAGTGGTTTCGTATCTTGAAGAGTCGAAAAAAATTTACTCCGTGGAAGGTTGTCTGGGAAAATCCACCACCACCTATGATGCCGAAGGGGAGGTGGTAGCTGAAGGGGATTTTAGCCAACTCACCCAAGATCAATTTCTTGATCAGTTAAAAAAATTTTTAGGAGCACAGTCTCAACTCCCTCCGATCTTTTCAGCGATCAAGCAAAACGGAACACCGCTCTATCAGTTGGCTCGAAAAAATATCGAGGTCGAATTAAAGCCACGCCAGGTATTTTTTGAACAGCTTGAGCTACAAAAGTGGGATCCCCCTTATTTTTCTCTTCAGGTGGTTTGTTCTCGTGGAACCTATATCCGTTCCTTAATCCACGATCTCGGAAAGAGTATGGGGTGCTTTGCTTATGTCCATGAATTGAGAAGGGTTCAAACCGGCCCTTTTTCGATTGGCGAGGCGCTGACCCTTGAGGATCTTCTTTCGAACCCTGCGGTGGCAAAAAGGGATTTATGGAGCATTGAACAAGGGTTGATACACCTACCTCAGATTCCGCTATTGGATGAAGAAGAGGCGAAGAAAGTAAAGTCAGGAGTTAGGTTAGGTAGAGTGAGTAAGTTATTAGAATTAAATGAAAAAAATGAAAATCATGTTTTGATTAGCTTTGGAAATCAGATTTTGGCCCTCGTCGAATCCAAGGGGG
>JBGTGJ010000153.1:0-5146 GCA_041746775.1 bacterium | reverse complement strand
ATTGCGCTCATCAAAAAATCCAAGACACCACCCGAGGCGAAAGAGGGGTTGATGAAGCGGTTTAGCTTAAGTGAGCTTCAGTCTCAGGCGATTCTCGATCTCAGACTTCAACGGCTCACCGGGCTCGAGCGGGACAAGATTATTCAAGAGTACAAAGAGATTTTAGGATTGATCGAAAAACTCAAAGAGATTCTCGGGAATGAAAAGTTGGTCTTCAAAATTATTTCCGACGAAATCCAAGAGATTCAAAAAAATTATTCAGACCCTCGTCGCACTGAGATTTTGGCGATGCAGCAGGAGATCAGTCTCGAAGATATGATCCAAGAGGAAGACATGGTGGTGACGATCAGCCACAATGGTTATATCAAGCGGAACCCGATCAGCTTGTATCGTGCTCAACGCCGCGGTGGTCGCGGCAAGACGGGGATGACGACGCGCGAAGAAGATTTTGTCGAGGATCTGTTTATCGCTTCGACGCATAGCTATCTCTTAGTCTTTAGCTCCAAAGGAAAAGTTTATTGGCTCAAGGTCCACGAGATTCCACAAGCGGGACGAGCGACAAAGGGGAAGGCAATCGTCAACCTGCTTAATTTTTCTAGCGACGAACGGCTAGCAGCGATTCTCCCGGTGCGAGAGTTTAAAGAGGGACAATCGGTCGTGATGTGTACCCGTATTGGGACGATCAAAAAGACAGATCTCATGGCGTTTAGTCATCCACGGGCGGGTGGAATTATTGCATTGGGGATTGAAGATCATGACGAGTTGATCTCCGCGGCCCTCACTCAAGGAAAACAACATATCCTGATCGGCACCTCCGAAGGGATGACCATCCGTTTCGAAGAAGAAGAGGTTCGGGAGATGGGGCGTACGGCGTATGGTGTTCGCGGGATTAAATTAGAAAAAGGGGATTATGTTGTTGGGATGGAAGTGGTTCATCCTGGCGCCGCGATTCTTACCGTTTCTGCAAAAGGGTTAGGAAAAAGAACTGATACTGAGGAATATCGCATCCAAGGTCGTGGTGGCGTTGGCGTCATCACGATGAAGGTAACTGATAAGACCGGAAAAGTAATTGCGATAAAACAGGTTACGGATACCGATGAATTGATGTTGATCACGACAAGTGGGAAGATTATTCGAATGCCGGTCAATTCCATTTCAATCATCGGCCGAAATACCCAAGGGGTTCGATTGATCAACCTTGAAGAAGGGGAACATGTCACCGCGGTGGCAAAATTGGCAGAAGCGGAAGAGGTAGGTGAAGAGGTGTAGGGGATTCATGCCTAAAAATAAAATCTTCATATTCTTATTCGTTCTTCTTTCGATCGGCGCCTTTTTTTATCTCATCCCGCGCGAAAATTCGATGGCAGATTATATCGAGCAAGCAGAAGACTCTTTCCAAGCTAAAGATTTTTCAAAAGCAATCTCTTTCTATCTCAAGGCGTACGAAAAATTCCCCCACGATCCACGTCGTCCTGAAGTGATGCTAGCGATCGGTGATATCTACAACTTTTCTCTCAACCAACCGAGAAAAGCGGCGAAGGCTTACACGATTCTTCGGGATAAATATCCCAAACATCCTAAAACCAAAGAGGGGCTGCTTCATGCAGCTGAGATGTATGAGAAAACTGAAGATTATCAGAACGCACTGATTTCCTATCAAGAGATCATCGACCAGTTTCAAGATCTCAGCGATCGGGATGAACTCCGTTTCAAAGTTGCCCTGATGGCGGTAAAATTAAAAAAATTTGAACCGGCAAGGCGGGAGTTGATGGGGATCATCGATAAAAATCCTCAGACTCCGATCGCCGATAAGGTTTTGTTTCATCTCGGAACGGTTTTTTTTATGGAGAATGGGCTGCGCGAGGCGATTCAAGTCTTTGAGCTTGCCTCGGAAAAATATCCCAACAGTCCTTATTATATCGAAATGCAGTTTTTGCTGGGAAATTGTTATGAAGAAGTGGGGGAATATGACAAGGCGCTGAAAGTCTATCGTGGGATCCGAGATCGTTATCCAAATCCTTCTTTAGTAGAAAAAAGGATTGAAAAGCTCACTCGTCGCCCCGATCCTCATGTGGTCCCTTCACGATCGCGAATCCCTCAATCCCCTCGCTCAAAGAGTAAGCTTGATAAAACCTTCCAAGAGCTGATGAAGGATGAACCGTAAAAAAGGAGCATGTTCATGAAAAAAATCTTTCAAATTTTGTTTTTGATGGTGTTGGTGCTGACCACTTCTCATTGCGGAGGGGGAGAAGATGAAATTTCCGTGCAAGTATTCTCGCCGCAACAAGAGCTGCGTCATGAATTCTCCGCCGAACTGGTCGACACCCCTTCGGAACGAGCGACTGGGCTGATGTTTCGCGAAAGTTTGGGTAAAAATGAGGGGATGTTGTTTGTATTTCCTCAGTCGGTGCAAGATGCTTTTTGGATGAAAAATACTTTGATCCCACTCGACATGTTATTCATCGATCCGCAAAAAAAGGTTGTGACGATTGTGCATCGTGCGGAACCTCTCACCACGACTCCGCGAGAATCGGAGTTTCCTTATCAATATGTTTTAGAAATTTTGGGTGGGAGGAGCGAAGAGTTAGGGATAAAAGAGGGGGATCTCGTTTCCTTTGAGATCCCCTCACCGTAATTACTTTTTAGAAGGATTGGTTTCTGCCGCGTCACCACCCTCCATTTCCATCATCATTCCTTTTTCAGGAGCTTCGGGTTTGGCTAGTGCCTGAAGTTCAGGATCTTTATAAACAACCTTTTGATCTTTGGTCAGTTGGTTGAGCAATTCATTTTTGACATAACCACGCATCTTAAACTTTAATTGAGTTTGTACCTCTTCATAAGGGGTGATCGAACTAGCTTCGATCACTTTAATAATATGATAACCATCTTTGGCAGGGATCGGCTCACTCACCTCGCCAACTTGCATCGTAAACGCCTTATCGACTAACGCTTTCCAATCTAAAAATTGGATCCTTCGGTCACTTTTGCTGATCGCCCCGATCTCTCCCCCTTTTGCTTTGCTGGCGGCGTCATCGGAATATTCCGTTACCACCACCTCCCATGGAGTTCCTGATTTTAATTTCGCCTCTGCCGCTTGTGCCTTTTTTAACGCCTCTTCATCCGTAGGTCCGACCGCAGGTGGGGGGGCCTTATCATTTTTCCCTGCTTTAGGAGCGGGTGCTTTTTTGATCAGAATTTGGGCGATCTTCACTTGCTGGAACTCAGTTTCTTTATTTTTTTCATAATATTCTTTGGTGGTTGCTTCTAAAACATCGTCGACCAGCGCCTGCCCAAAGATGACTCGTTGATACAATGCTGCCTTTTCTTGCGCCTGGGGCTTCTTGGGGACCCCTCGATTGACACTTTCTTGATACATGAGTTCTTGTTCTAGCAGGCTATCGACCAGTCGTTTTTTTCCGGAAGGGGTTTTGATTTGATTGGCCAGCGCCGGATTGACACGGGTGAGAAGGTCTAAATACCCTTGATGGACCGTAACATCGCCGCGTGAGGCGAGCTCTTTGCCTTGATCGACCGTTTTGTCGAGAGAGCCCATTTTATTGCAGGCATTGAAAGTCGTTATCCAAATGAGGGTTAACAATAGAAAAGTCAGTTTCGATTTCATAGGCAGCCGCTCCTTTTTTGGTTCATTCTGAAAGGTCATGAGGGATTCGTAGGTTAATTTCATAGATTTAAATATAAAGAGGAGGTGGTCGTCAATTTTTATTCTTCCCCCCTCCTTTGCTATCCCCTTCCAACTTGACCGTTTTAAGAATCCTATGCTACCAACCGGCAGCCTTGACCGAACCAAACACCAGAAAAAGACGAGATGATCCCTTCATGATCGCCTTTGGAATCTATGGCGGGGTCGGTTTTCAACTCGCCGGTTCTGTCGTCGGTGGGTTACTCATCGGAAACTACTTTGATAAGAAATGGGAAACCGCTCCATGGCTAGCGATGACGGGGCTTATTTTGGGGGCGATCGGTGGATTTTATAATTTAATCAAGATTCTTAGTTGGAACGATCAGCGGAAGAAAAAACCATAAAATTTGAAAAACGGAATCTGGAATGCAGCATGAAGGGGCGATTCGAAGAATTACTTGGGTCAATCTTATTTTGGTTGGAATAGGAACCGTTCTATTTTTGCTGTTACGAGGGATCCCCTTTGGTTTGAGTTTTTTAGTAGGGGGAATCCTGACGGTAGGTAATCTCTATTTTCTTGGTCTGATTGTCTCTCGTTTGAGCCAAGAAAGTTATTCGAAAAACAAATTGATCGCTCAGGTATTGATAAAATACCTAGGAATGATAGGGGTGCTGGCGTTTTTGATGTTGGTGATTCATCCCAAGGTAGTCCCTTTTTTGTTCGGGCTTTCGACCTTGGTCGTAGCGATTACGGTGGAAGGGATTAGAGGAATTTTTAATTAGGAGTTTGTTAAATGGATCATTTTTCTTGGCTAGGTCATCTATTTCATGCCGATCATCATTATATTCACATCTATCATGCTGCATTGACGGCCATCGTCCTGTTTCTTTTAGGACTCGTCGTTTATTTTAAGTTAAGAGATACCGAAAAGAAATTAGTCCCCAGCTCTAAAATGGGGGTTGCTTCGATCTTTGAAGTAGGGGTCGAGAGTATTTTGGGTTTGATGGAAGGGATCATTGGCCCATCGGCGAAGAAATATTTTCCGATCATTGGGGCGTTGTTCATCTATATTTTCATTAACAACATGATGGGGGTTCTCCCTGGTTTTCTCCCCCCCACCGATAACATCAATACCACTTTGGCCTGTGGTTTGGTGGTCTTTGTCTATTTTAATTATGTTGGGATCAAAGAACAGGGGATAGTTCACTACCTAAAACATTTTGCTGGGCCGGTGATCTTCTTGGCCCCGCTGATGTTTATCATTGAATTGGTCGGGGTCTTCGTTAGACCGATGTCGCTGGCGTTACGTCTGTTCGGTAACATGACCGGCGATCACTTAGTTTTGGGAATATTTTCCGATTTAGTACCACTGGTCATTCCAGTCCTCTTCTTGGGGCTTGGGATCTTCGTTTCCTTTATTCAGGCATTTGTTTTTTCGCTATTGTCGACGATCTATGTCGCATTGGCGCTGCCTCAGGAGGAGCATCATTAGGCAAATTTGGAGT
>JBGTGJ010000152.1:0-6831 GCA_041746775.1 bacterium | reverse complement strand
AAGAACCCTCTACTTACACGATGAAAGATGCAGTGCAGGAACTTTTGGAAAGTATGAAGGTCAACACCGCCTACACGTTGACCGAAGAGCAAGCCGAACAGATCCTCGTTCGAAAGCCGGGAGCTAAAGATGCTGAGCCAGATGATTTTCCAGAATTTTACGTCCACTCCTCGATTCATCCCAACATTATGGGGCGCAAAGTGGCGGACCAGAATCATTCCGTTTGGGCAGCAGGGACCCATACCTCCACGCCGGTTCCGGTGATGGCAAAGGGGTCTACGCGTTATGCTGATCGAGTGAGGGGTTTTATTGACAATACTGAGATCGCTAAGATTATTAATGAAGCATTTTCGAATCAGTAATTGCCATACCTTTCTTTGACGCCTCGGCCATCCTATGCTACCTCCGAAAAATGGAAATTCTTTCGTTTAAAGAGTTCAAGCGGCTTTCCACGCAAGGGAATCTGATCCCTCTTATCACCAAACTCAATGCCGATACCGAAACCCCCGTTTCTGCTTTTTTAAAAATGACCGAAGGAAAATATCGGTTCCTGCTTGAAAGTATGGAGGGGGGAGAGAAGTGGGGGAGATATTCTTTTCTAGGTTCGGAACCGAAATTGGTTTTTCGATCTCAAGCGGACCAACTCGAAATCCTGCAAAAAAATAAAATTACTAAGATGACCGGAAACCCGCTCGATTTTATTCGTGAAGAATTGAGTCGATTTCATCCAGTTCACTTAGAAGGGTTACCCCGTTTTACCGGAGGATTGGTTGGTTATTTGGGTTATGATCTCGTTCGTTTTATGGAAAAACTTCCCGACCGTCGAAAGTCTGGGCTTCCTTTTTATGATTCTCAATTAATGCTGCAAGATTCTCTCGTCGTATTTGATAACCTGACACACGAGATGGAATTAGTGCAGATGGTTTTTTTGCAAGATTCTGTGAAAAAAGAATATGATCGGGCGATTCGACGCATTGAAGAATTAGTTAGAAGGGCCAAACGTCCGCTCCCTTTCCAACGAAAAATTAAAAAGAAATCTAATCTTCGTCCGATTAGCAACACCACGGAAGCTCAGTTTCACAAGATGGTTGAGAAGGCGAAGGAATACATTCGTGCCGGTGATATCTTCCAAATAGTCCCGTCGCAAAGATGGGAATCAAAGTTTCAAGGAGACCCTTTTCAGGTTTATCGGGAATTGCGGAGGATCAATCCTTCTCCTTACCTCTTCTTTTTCGAAATGGGGGATCAAGTACTTACCGGTTCCTCGCCTGAGGTCATGGTTCGATTGGAAGGATCCAAAATCACTCTTCGCCCTATCGCGGGAACGAGGCGGCGTGGTAAAAATCCTGAAGATGAGAAGAAGATGGAAGTCGAGATGACCCATGATCCCAAAGAGATCGCGGAGCATATCATGCTGGTTGATTTGGGGAGAAACGATGTGGGGAGAGTGGCTCAAAAGGGGGAAGTGAAGGTGACGGAACTTCTGAAAGTCGAAAAATATTCTCACGTGATGCATCTCGTTTCGAACGTCGAAGGGGTTTTAGAAAAAGGATTGGATACCGTCGATGTATTGAAGGCGACTTTTCCTGCCGGAACATTAACAGGGGCTCCCAAAATCCGCGCCATGGAGATTATTGAAGAGCTAGAGGTGGCGCGTCGTGGTCCTTACGGTGGAGCGGTTGGCTATTTTGATTTTTACGGAAATATGGATACGGCGATCACCATCCGCAGTTTGGCATTTGCAAAAGGGAAAGTTTGGTTCCAGTCAGGCGGTGGCGTGGTGCTCGATTCCAAACCGGAGTTGGAATATCTTGAGTCGCAAAACAAGGCCAAGGTGATGATGGAGGCATTGAAGCGATGCTCTTGATGATCGATAATTATGATTCGTTTACCTATAACCTGGTTCAATATTTGGGGGAATTGGGAGCGGAAGTTTTGGTGAAACGGAATGATGAGATCTCGGTAGCTGAGATCGAACGGCTTGCACCGCAAGCGGTTGTGATTTCTCCAGGCCCTTGTACACCGAATGAAGCGGGGATTTCTTTGGAACTTATTGAAAAGTTAAAAGGGAAGATTCCGATCCTCGGTGTTTGTTTGGGGCATCAATCGATCGGGCAGGTGTTTGGTGGAAAAGTGATTCGAGCCAAAAACGTTCTTCACGGAAAAATCAGCATGATCCACCACGATCAAAAAGGGGTTTTTAAAAATCTTCCAAATCCTTTCCAAGCGACTCGTTACCACTCACTCATCGTCGAGCGGGAAACATTTCCTGAATGTTTAGAAATTTCTGCTTGGACCGAAGAGGGGGAAATCATGGGGCTAAGACACAAACAGTTTTTTATCGAAGGGGTTCAGTTTCATCCAGAATCGATTCTAACCACCGAAGGGAAAAATCTTCTCAAGAATTTCCTCGGTAATCTGAATTCAGCGTCATGAAAGAGATCTTACAAAAATTTGCCTCCGATGCCCCATTGACCCATGAAGAAATTCAGACTGGGTTTGAGGCGGTGCTCGAACGAGAGGTTCAGGATGAAGATATCTCCTCATTCCTCCGCTCGCTGCAAAAACGTGGAGAAGATGTCGAGTTATTGGTCGGAGCTGCGCTCACGTTACGAAAGTATGCGATTCCAGTTTCACTTAAAATTCCTAATGCCATTGATACTTGCGGAACGGGGGGAGACCAAAGTGGCTCCTTTAACTTCTCCACCGCAGCCGGTTTGTTATTAGCCGCTTGTGGAGTTCCGGTTGCCAAGCATGGGAATCGAGCGATTACTAGCAAGGCAGGAAGTGCCGATTTATTGGAGGCATTAAAGATTCCAATTGATCTAGGCTCTGATGAAGTGGCTCATTCGGTTCAACAAAACCACTTTGGTTTTATGATGGCTCCACTCTTTCATCCGATGACCTTTCGTGTTCAGAAAATGCGTCGGTCCTTAGGAGGGGTCACCATTTTTAATTACCTTGGCCCTCTGCTTAATCCGGCGCGTGTCGAACGCCAGGTGGTTGGGGTGTTTGCTTTGGAAAAAAGAGAGATGATGGCTGAGGCATTGTTGAGGTTGGGATCCAAAAAAGTTTGGGTGATTAGCGGAGAAAGTGGGCTGGATGAAATGGATCTCAGTGGCAAGACATTGGTTTTGGTGGCAACCCCTCACCACCAAGAACAGCATCTTTTTTATCCTGAAGATGCTGGATTAAAGCCTTGTTCGATGAATGATTTAAAAGGGAAAGAAGCAAAAGATAATGCGGAGTTATTGGAGAGGATTTTCTTAAATCAAGAAAAAGGGGCGATTCTAGATGGAATTCTTTATAATGCTGCGGCTGGGCTTTGTTTATCAGATCGAGTGGCAGATTTAAAAGAAGGGGTGAAGGTGGCGCGAGAGGCGCTGGAGAGTGGAGCGGCGTGGGATCTCTTGGAGAGACTTAGAAAAAAATGATTCTGCAAAAAATATTTGAATATAAAAGTGAAGAACTCGAACACTATAAAAGAAGAGTTCGTCTAGAAGATTTAAAAGGGCAGTGTCGGGATCTGCCCGCTCCAAAATCTTTTTCGAAATCACTTCTCGAAAGCTCTCAGAGATTTGCCATTATTGCAGAGATCAAACGAAAGTCCCCCAGTCGAGGGGTGATTCGTGAAGATTTTGATCCAGAAAAAATAGCAGAACAGTATGCTCAAAGTGGAGCAGCTGCGATTTCTGTTTTAACTGACGAGCATTTTTTTGGGGGAGATTTGGAACATTTGCGTCAGGTACGTCAAAAGGTTTCCATCCCTTTATTACGAAAAGATTTTATTTGGGACTTTTATCAAATTTATGCTGCGAGGGAAGCGGGGGGGGATGCGATCCTTCTTATCGTTGCTATGTTAGAAAAGAATCAATTAGAAGATTTACACGGTGTGGCGGAAGGATTGGGACTTTCGATTTTGGTAGAGGTTCATGATGCCGAAGAGGTGGCCATGGCGAATTCCATCGGCGCCAAAATCATCGGAATTAATAATCGGGACTTGAAGTCTTTCAAAGTGGATGTTCAAACGACCGAACGTCTTCTTCCTATTCTTTCACCTAACGCGATCAAGGTAAGCGAGAGTGGTCTTGATTCTCCTGAGATGATGGAGAAACTTAAAAAACTTGGCGCGGATGCATTTCTTATTGGAGAGACGTTGATGAAAGCAAAAGATCCGGGGAAGGCGCTTCAGATGTTATTAGGTGGTAGGGGCAGGTGAAAAATTTTTGGGGATACAAAATTTTTTCACCTGCCCCTACAGAAAAAAATCTATGACTCAGGTTAAAATTTGTGGACTGACTAATCTCAATGATACCCTCGATGCGATCGAGCTGGGGGCGGACTATTTGGGATTTAATTTTTATCCCGACTCCCCTCGGTTTCTTCCGATCGAGAATGCGATTGAAATTTTTCAGGAGATTCCAACCAACATTCCCAAAGTCGGGGTTTTTGTGAATACCGAGATTGCCGATGTCTTGGATCTCGCGGTTCAGCTCGATTTAGATTATCTCCAATTCCACGGCGACGAAGCGCCAGAAGACCTCAACCCGATCGGACATCCTTGGTACAAGGCGTTCCGAGTGAAAGAGGAAAAGGATTTAGAAGAGATCCCCAACTATCAATGTGATTGGATTTTAATCGATGCCTATTCTGAGAAAGCCTACGGTGGAACGGGGGTAGTGGCACACTGGGATTTAGTTCACGATGCGGAGCGATTTGGAAAAAAGATTATCTTGGCGGGGGGACTCAATCCAGATAACGTTTCGCTGGCGATCGCCGCGGTGAATCCATTCATGGTCGATGTGGCAAGTGGAGTCGAGAGTGAGCCGGGGATTAAAGATCGGCATAAGATGGAAGTTTTTATTCAGAAGGCGAAGGCGGGGCTGGTGAGAATCAAATAAATGCGGAATGTAGATTCGGAATGCGGAATAAAAAAAATGAATCAACCCTTTAATTTTAAAAATTATCATTATCCTGATCGGCACGGGCGCTTTGGGGAGTTTGGTGGAAAGTATGTTGCCGAGACGTTGATGCCGGCGCTTAAAGAGTTGGAAGCGGCTTATCGTCGATTCCGAAAAGATTCTGAGTTCAAAAAAGAATTCCTCCAATATGCCAAAGATTATGTTGGTCGTCCGACCCCTCTTTATTTTGCAGCACGACTGAGTGAGAAATTAGGGCATCGTATCTATCTGAAGCGAGAAGATCTTTGTCACACTGGTGCTCACAAGGTGAACAATACCTTGGGACAAATTCTTCTAGCCCGACGGATGGGGAAAAAGCGGATCATCGCCGAGACCGGCGCCGGTCAACATGGAGTGGCGACGGCGACCATGTGCGCGCTGTTTGGTTTGGAGTGTGCGGTCTACATGGGAGAGGAAGATATTCAACGCCAATCCCTCAATGTGTTTCGGATGAAACTCCTTGGTGCCAAAGTTATTCCTGTCACCAGTGGAACGGCGACGTTGAAGGATGCTTTGAATGAAGCGTTAAGAGATTGGATCACCAACATTCAAACCACCTATTATTGTATTGGTTCCGTGGCAGGCCCTCATCCTTATCCGATGATGGTTCGTGATTTTCAGGCGATTATTGGAACCGAGGCTCGTCGACAAATCCTGAAAGCTGAAAAACGGCTTCCCGATATCGTGATGGCATGTGTGGGTGGGGGATCCAACGCGATGGGGATTTTTTATCCTTTTATTAAAGATAGTGATGTCCAACTCATTGGAGTTGAAGCGGCGGGGGATGGAATTCATTCCGGTCGCCATGCAGCGACGCTGGTTGCGGGGAAAGTGGGAGTACTGCATGGGCAAAAATCCTATCTCCTCCAAAACTCTGACGGGCAGGTTCAGCCAACTCATTCCATCAGTGCAGGGCTAGATTATCCAGGAGTCGGTCCAGAGCATGCCTTCCTCCATGCCACCGGGAGGGCTCAATATGTTGCGGTGACCGATCGTGAGGCGATGGAAGGGTTTGACCTGTTAACTCTTTCCGAAGGGATTATCCCTGCGCTCGAAAGTAGTCATCCGGTCGGTTATCTCAAAAAGGTTGCTTCCAAATTAAAACCAAGTTCCATCATCGTGATTAATCTCAGTGGCAGAGGGGATAAAGATATGGGGACGATCGCAAAATATAAAAACGTTCATTTATAAATCATCCATGAAAAACCGTATCGAAAAAAAATTTCAAGAACTTCAAAAGAAAAAACAAAAGGCTTTTATTGGATTTATTACGGCAGGAGACCCCAATCTCTCCATGACCCCAAAGATTGTTTTGAGTTTGGAAAGTGCGGGCGTCGATATTGTAGAGCTGGGAGTTCCTTTCAGTGATCCGATGGCGGATGGTCCGGTGATTCAAAAGAGTAGCGAGCGAGCTCTCAAGTCAAAAACTTCTTTAAAGGGGATACTCAAAGCGGTTCGGGAAGTTCGTCGAAAAAGCGAAGTGCCTATTCTACTCATGGGATATTTCAATCCGATCCTGCAATATGGAATGGAGAAATTTTTCAAGGATGCCCAGGCGGCTGGAGTAGATGGGGCCTTGATTGTCGACCTCCCACCCGAAGAGGGGGAAGAGGCGCGAAAATCCGCCAAAAAAAATAATATCTCTTTAATATTCCTCTTGTCCCCCACCAGTGATCAAAGCCGTATTCAACTAGTTAGAAAGAAGAGCTCCGGTTTTATCTATTATGTCTCATTAACCGGAGTCACGGGTGCCGCGCTAAATGCAGAGCGTCATCTCAAAAATGATTTATCGGCGGTCTTGAATGGTTCCTCTCTTCCTGTCTGTGTTGGTTTTGGGATCAAAGATCCAGAACAAGCCAAAAAAGTGGCT
>JBGTGJ010000151.1:0-6287 GCA_041746775.1 bacterium | reverse complement strand
AAAAAAAACTCCGGAAAACTTTCCCAACTGGTTCGATTAAAAGAAGGTTTTGTCTCGAGTGAAGATGGAACTTCTATCTATTATAAATCAGTAGGACAAGGGGTTCCGATCATCCTTTGCAACGGGATGGGGGTCTCAACTTTTTTTTGGAAATATTTTGAAAGTTCCTTCAAACACAATTTCCAGGTGATCACCTGGGACTATCGTGGTCATGGTAGATCTTCTGCTCCCAAAAATAAAAACAACATTAGTGTCGAAGCGCTGATGGCAGATTGCAAAGCAGTCTGCGATGAACTCAAAGTGAAGAAGGGGATTTTTGTCGGACATAGTTTAGGAACTCAGGTCGTGCTCGAGCTCTACAAAAAATATCCGCGTTATGTTGGCGGGATCGTCTCGTGTCTTGGCACCTTCGGCCGACCGATGGATTATTTTTATAATTCCCCTTTCTCCAAATATATCTTTGAAATCTTATCGAGCATTGGGTTGATGTTTCCCAAACAAAGCAATTTCATCAGTCACCTGCTCGTGAAAAATCCATTTTGGTACCAGTTAGGCGGGCTGGTCAAAATGATCAACACCGGGATGGCAAGCAAAGCGGATGCGCAACAATACGTTGATCATATTTTAAGTCTTGAACCAAAATTTTTTATGAAATTAAGCCGCAGTGTTCAAGAACATACGGCAGAAGATGTGATCAAAAAACTCAAGGTTCCTATCTTAATCATCGGCGCAGAATACGATACTTTCTCACCGGTCTGGATCGCCAAAAAAATGCACCGTATCGCCCCCGTCTCTGATTTATTTATTGTGAAAAAAGGATCTCACGCAGCGATCGTTGAACAACCTGAATTGATTAACCTGCGGGTTGAAAAGTTTATCCATGAACGACTTCCCCATCTTTCGAACGGTTCAGCAAAAAAAGTTGCCCACGCCTCCTAAAAATCTACATCTTGTTTAAAAGATCCGCCAAGTCGTCAGCATGTTCTTCTTCCATGGCCAGAATTCCTTCCAACATCCGTCGTGTCGTCGGATCATCATCACCAATATAACGAATCATCTCGCCGTAACTATCAATGGCAATCCGCTCCGCGACCAGATTTTCCTGGATCATCTCCTTGAGGTTTTCCCCTTCGACATATTCAGAATGACTTCGGCTCAGCAATCCTTCCGGAGAAAGATTCGGTTCCCCTCCCAATTGGACAATTCTTTCGCTAATCTGGTCAGCATGCCCCTGTTCTTCGTTGGCGTGCTGAAGGAACTCCGCTGCTACCTGCGGAGCATCGATTCCTGAGGCCATGAAGTAATGCTTTTTATAGCGAAGGACACAGACAATCTCGGTGGCAAGCGCCTCATTGAGCAGCTGCAGGACTTTTGGACGATCTGCTTTATAAGCTTCAGTTACCGCCCCATTTTCAATATGCTTTCGCGCCCGCTCACGGATGATTTTGATATCGGTCAGAAAAGGTTTATCTTTCATAACAATCACCTCATTTTTAAAATTAAAGGATGGATATTAGTGCAATATTTTAATGGTAATTCTTTGAAAAAATCTTTCAAGAAAAATCCTGATTTAATTTTTATTGCAATTAAACTCAACGAGCTTAAAATTTTTAAAGTAGTTTGTAGGGGAAAACCCCATCCTCGAAAGGAGGCTGATATGCCTAAATTTATTTTTTATCTTCTTAGCATGTTTTTTCTCTCTACTTCGAATTTAGTGAACGCGCAAAGCCAAGGCTCTGCGAATGGAACGGTGACGATTGCCGCCGATGAAAACATCGAGGTCAAAGTCAAAACACCGGTAGGGGCCGACTTTGAATACAAAAAAGGGGAGCCTGAAAAATCAACAACCACGATTGAACGAACCACCGTGGTGGAAAAAGAACCAGCCAAAGGGGGCTGCAACTGTGATCTAAGTGGAGAAGTCCCGCTTTCACCCAATTATTTTTTGGCCTCATTCATCTTGTTATTGGCGGCGATGAGAAGTTGGTTGGTGAAATCGAAATCGAGAAAGTAATAATCTACTTCAACAAGATCCGGGCAATCAAGTCTCCTTGAAAGACCAAAGGTTGACGACGCAGTGCGAGCAAAAGTCCGCTTTTGGGAGACTTGATTTCGGCACGGATCTTTCCCGTATAACCATCATAAAGCACCCCCAGCAGATCACTTGCATGGATCCAACGACCGACTTCCATTTTTGAAACAAAAAAACCGGCTTGATCGGAGATCAAACGAAAACTTTGTTGCGAGGAAAAATAGTGTAACTCCTGCTCAAAACCGAGTTGCAACTCTCCTTGAAGAATTCCTGTCGAGTTTAAGAATTGTAGGAGTGCGTGAAAGATCTTTTCGCAATGGTCCAACTGTAACTCCCCTGCCTTACCCCCCCGGACTGAAAAATTTTCTCCCGGAAAATTTTTCCAGGCATGGATCAAAGAAACCGTGGTGATCGGATCAATCTGTTTTTCTAAAATCGGGAGACCAAAACTTTTTCCATGTTCACGTTCTGTTTCACTCGGCTCAAAAAGTCTTAAATGGGGCATCTCTTCAATATCCAGATTAGAGGAGTGAAGATCGATCCGATAATGAGTTTTGCAGGTGGAGGACAAAACCGACGCTGCAATCCGTTGCGTCGTCTCCCCCTGATCATAACCAGGAAACATTCGGTTGATATCGGTTTTATCAAACGGCCAAAGCCGCATCCGAAGATTAAGTCCCAAGACGTTAACCGCGGGAATGATGAGAACTCGCTTCGTCAGCGTGAGCCCCGGAGATTTTCCCGCGGCGACTCCACGAAGATAATCGGCTAATCGAGCCAAGACAAAAACCCCGTTGAGTTCGTTGCCATGAATTCCAGCAACTAAAGATAATGCCAATTTTTGAGAAGCCTCTCCTACTTCGTGAAAAGGGATTTCAAAATCTTCACGACAGGGGGCTGTCATATTGAGGATGGAGCTTGGATTCATGACTTCACCTCCATCAGTCGAGCCATCAAGGATCCTTCATAAACCAGAGGATATTCTCGTAGAGTAAAAAGAATTCCGGAGACGGGAGAGCGAACTTCGGAGATCGTCTTTCCTTGATAGGGGGAAACAATCTTTCCCAAAAGTTCTCCTGCCTGAACGGAAGTCCAATGTTGTACCGTGGGGATAAATATTCCTGAAGTTTCTGCATTGAGATAATGCACATTCCCATCATTGGCGATCCATGGGGTGTGTGTCAGCGGTGGGATTTCAACCTCTGGGGCCAATACTCCCAGCTCTTTCCAAACCTGTAAAATGCCAATCACCACTTGATCAGTATAAGGGGGAGTCACCCTCATCCCCACCCCCATCTCGACGACAAGACAAGGGATCTTGCGACTATTAAGGCTATGCGCAATCGTCGCTTCTAACACGGTCATCGCCCCGTGGATCCAGATCACATCGAGATTCATCTTTTGCGCTATCGGAATCAATTCCTGCTCAAACTCTTGATTGATCCTGACTTGGGGGATCTCGCGCAAAAAGATATTACTGGCGTGAATGTCGATCACCAGTGCGGAACCTGCCAGACTTTCCATCGCCGCTGCGGCAATCCGCTCGGGAAATACCCCTTGGGGATCGCCGGGAAAATTTCGGTTGAGGTCGGTTTCGTAAATGGGAACCAACCGCTGTAGAGTATCGAGCCCTAACGGGTTCATCGCGGGATAAAGCTCAACGCTCCCTCGCAAAAACTCAGGATGATGAGTGACCAAATCTTCCAACCATTGAGCTAAACGGTGACAGACATACAACCCCTCCAGCTCATCGCCGTGAATTCCAGAGACAATCGCCACCTTGGGACCATTTCCTCCGGTAATCACCGTTTTTTGCACTAAAGCATCTTCACAATATGGAAGCTCTAAGGCGATCACCTTTTCTGATTTGATTTGAACCATGATTTATTGCTGCAGTAAAAGTTTGATTTGCGGTTTGCTCGCGGAGGCCTTCCCCTTAAAGCTCCCTCGTTCTGGAGCGGCATCTTGTGAATTTCGACCGATCGCGACGGAGATATAATTTTCGTTGGTGAGTAATTGGTGAGTCGCATCAAAACCACGCCAGCCAATCCCAGGAAGATAAATCTCGGCCCATGCATGGGTCGCTTGGGGCTGCTCCTCTTGATTCGATTTCAAATGTTGATACCCCATGACGTATCTTGCGGGAAATCCCCAGTGACGAACCAACATAATCAGCAGATGAGCAAAATCCTGGCAAACGCCGGAACGCTTCTCCACGACATTGAGTAAAGGATGATGGACATCCGTCACACCAGATTCATACCGAAAGTTGGCCACAATCCATTCCATGGCAGATTGAATGGAATAAAGCAGATTTTTGTCGGCATGATAAACGGGCCATTCGACTCCTTGAATCGATTGCAAGGGAGGGACGGTTAATCCACAGGAGAGAACAAAATCCCAGTTTCGCGGATGATCTTTCAGTAAAGTTTGAACATCCGCTCTTTCTTCGGCAGGAGTCAGCAGAAAAAAATCAAACGGATTTCCTAGATGATTCTCCACCTCTGCTTCAAAACCGATTTCTAAAAATTGATGAGCCGGAATGATACTAAAGGAATGAACAATGTTCCCAAACGAATCACGGTGTTCGAAGAGAGGGGCATCGGGATTTAAATGGATGGAGTAGGAAAGCGTCTGTTGATATTCAACTTGCCGAGGCACCAAACGTAATTCAACCTGTTGCTCGGAAATCGGTCCTTCAAAATCAAGTCGTATACTGTAGTGGATATGATACCGCATCCCTTAGTCTCCCACATAAGTGGTAAAAAAATCTTTAGTCAAAGCTTGATGCAATTCAGAGGTTTTTTTTAAAAAATTTTGTAAAAATTCATGTAGTCCGGTTTTATAAAATACTTCCTGAATATCGGCATGCTCCCAGTCTTCAAGCAAAGAACTGATCACCCCCAATGAGGTTTGTTGCATCAACGAACTTCTGAGCTTATTTAACCCGCTGTAAAGATGTTCAATCGAATAACGCAATGATCGCGGAAAATCTTTTTCAAAGATGACAAATTCCGCAACATCAATCGGCTTAAAACCGGCATGTACTTTACGACGATAAGCCTCAAAGCCGGAAAGAGACTTCAACAATGCTGCCCATTGATAATAATCAAGCGCGGAACCGACCATCGAGAGATCAGGAAGTAATAGATGATAACGAACATCAAGGATCCGGGCGGTCATATCGGCCCGTTCGAGAAAGGTACCGATCTGGTGATAAAAAAAACTTTCCCCTCGCATCATCGTGCTGATCGAAAGACCATTGAACAACGCGACCCCATTGCGCACAAACTTGTGAAAATCAGGCCAGTCCTCTAAGGGGAGCCGTCGTTGCAGTTGACTATCTACCTGCAACCAAAAATCATTCATGCTCTCCCACATCTCTTTGGAGATTCGGTCCCGAACAATCCGGGCGGTCTCTCGCGCCAGACGTAGGCAATTCCAGACAGAACTTGGATAACTGACTTCTCGCGTGAGAAAATCGATCACTTGTTCGCCAGTAACCTCTTTTCCGGGATGCACTGTTTCATATAAGGAGGAGGTCCCCGTGATCGTCAGCAGTGGGCTCCACTGCGCACTTTCGGGCAAAACATCTTCCGCTTCGACGAGATAATTTAAATTGATCCCGATCAAGCGAGAAGAATTATTCGCTCGCTCTAAATATCGACTCATCCAATAAAGATTTTCAGCAATACGGCTTAACATAATATAATAGACCACCTCTAAGAACCTACTCCGCCAAAACCCAAGTATCTTTACTCCCTCCCCCTTGAGAAGAATTTACCACCAACGAACCTTTGGTCAACGCCACCCGAGTCAATCCCCCCGGAACCACCTCAATCTCGCGACCATAAATGATGTAAGGTCGAAGATCGATGTGCCGAGACTCTAACTCTCCATTGAGATAACAGATATGCCGAGAGAGCGGCACCACCGGCTGCGCAATATAGTTGCGAGGATTGTCTAAAATACGTCGACGAAATTCCTCTCGATCAGCGGCCGAGGAGGCGGGACCAATCAGCATTCCGTACCCTCCCGACTCGTTGGCCGATTTGACGACCATGCTGTCGATTCGATCCAACACATGCTCTCGGTCTTCTCGTTTCGTCATGAGATAGGTGGGAACATTTTTTAAAATTTCGGATTCCCCTAAATAATAACGAATAATCTTAGGAACAAACGGATAAATCCCCTTGTCATCCGCGATCCCAGCACCCGGCGCATTCACAATCGCGACATTACCAGCTCGCCAGGC
>JBGTGJ010000150.1:0-6993 GCA_041746775.1 bacterium | reverse complement strand
AAAATAGGTGAATTGAATGCGATTTCGGGATCATAGGGTAAAGGAAGGGGGGGCAGGATTTCATCGACTGAAAGGTCACCCTTCTGCCACGCCCGAAAAAAAGCAGACACCTCTCAAAAAAAAATCGAAGCCAGCCCATGCTTCTACTGTCGTCACTCCCACACAAGTTCAGGCTAGTAAGCATCTTACAACACCTAACCGAGGCATTAGCTCGCTACTTGCTCAGCTTCCCGACGAGGCAAAACAAATATTGCAAGAATTGCCCCCGGAACTGGCTGCCCTATCACTCGAACTCAACACCCTTTCTGCACAAATCGAAAAAGCAACAGGAGCAGAAGCGGATGTCTTAAAGGAACAGGCCAAAAGACTCTCCCAAGAGTTTGGAGAAAAATTCGAAAAGTGGAAATTGGATGGAGCGTTAAACCAGATCGGAAATCTGGTTCAGCAAGGGGTGCTTACGCAAGAAATCTTAAGCAAGGAATTTAAGAATTTTGTCTCGGAAGATTTGGCAATCTCGAACCCAAGTAATTATCTCACCATCAACTACGAGAAGAAAGGGAACCGCATTTCTTCTTCGATTATCCCTGGAGAAGCGTATCAAAACTTATCCGATGGCGAAGAAAAGCTAAAAGTCCTTCAGGCAATTTTGACGGTCGGAATGTTGACGTTGCATCGTCAAGAGACTCAAGAAGCTGATAAAATTCTCACTAACTCAAAAGCAACGGATCCCCAAAAAAGACTCGCTGAAGGGAAGCAGCTGTTTCACACCAGCCAGCAGAATCTTTTGGAAGGAAAAGTTGCCAAGGCCAAACTGCAGCTGCGAGAATTCAAGGTCAAGTTTTCCAAAGATCCACAACATCGCGAAAACTTAAAGATCGTTCAAGGGCAACTTCGGGATTTTTCTTTGAAACATCTAGATTATCTTTCGGAAAAGGCAGAAGCAATCATCGCCCAACGAGCTCAGCGTGTCGAAGAGCGGATGTTCGAGACACCGGAGTGGGAGGCAAAACAATTCAAACAGCTTTTCGACTCTCTCCGGAAAATTATTCAGCAAGGAAAAGCGGATACGTTGGAAGAAGCGATCGCCTTCATGAAAAGCGAAAACCAGTGGAGGGATGCCGCTGCCGAACCGGGGAAAGAAAATAGGTATGAAGCCCTCGTCGGAGTGTATGGGTTTTGGACTGACATCGACAAGAAGATCCCTGGCTTCAAAGCGTTATTAGAATTGGAAACTGAGGAAGGATTAAAAAAACTATCTGATCCAAATCCATTAGTAGCAAAAGAACATCTCTTGGATGTCGCCAAACAGCTACGTCACCGAGGCGGTTCCACGGAAGTTGTGGGTGAAATCCTCATCGGTCTGTTTGAACCACTAGTCGCCAAAGAAAAAGCAAAAAAGCTTTACGCCTTAAGACAAGAAGTAGAACCAGAACGTGATACGGCCACAAAGGAAGTGGAGAAAAAACTCGCCGATTTCAAAAAAACCCAACCCCAAGTCTACGAACAAAAGTTTGGTAAATCAGGACCAACCACCGAACAAAAAAATCAACTCGTCGAAGCCGCCCTACTTTCCAAAACTGCCATCCGTTGGCAAAAATATCTGATCTCCGAAATGCAACGTCAATACCGCTCCAAAGAGCTGTTGGAAAAAGATCCCGTCGCCTACCAAGCTTATGAAACCTACTATCACATGAAGGAGAGTTTTATCTCGGATGAAGCCTGGTACGCGACGATCAATTGGGCGATCACCATCGTTCCGACACTTCCGATCGCCATGGGGGTTGGAAGTGTCATTCGTGCCGGATTGGGAGTCACCAGCGGAGCCCTGCGCTGGGGGGCACAACAAGGGGTACGTGAGTTTGCCAAGACCTTTGGCATTGTCGGATTTTCGGGGGCAGTAGAAGGGGTGGTAATCAGTGGCCTGAGCGCCGCACTTTTTAGAAACGAGTTTAGCGAAAAAAGTGTTGCGACCAACATTGCGATGGCGTGGGCGTTCCATTACGGCACCGCTTTGTGGGGAAACCTCGCCGCAAGAGCAAAAGTTGGAGAGCAGGCGATTGCTGCAGCGAAAGCAGGAAAAGAATTTAAGAAGGCGATCGGATTGGAGGCCGCGAACTTCAGCGGAATGATGGCAACTCGTACCGCCATCTCCACGATCTTTGGCGAACTGGAGGAACTCCGCAATCGTTACCAACAAGGAAAAGTCGATTACACCTTCTGGCAACGCCTCGCCAGTCACTTCGGCCAACAACTCGCGATGCACGGAATCTCGGCAGCGTGGAACAAGGGGACTGGAAATTATTTTAGAAATATTGAACAAGCCGCCAGGCTTAAAGGGGAGATGGCAAAAAACGAATATCAGCGTTTAATGAAACTCCCAGGAGCTGATAAACAAAAAGCCTTAAATGAAGCGATTCAATACGCCGATGCTCATCTCAAAAATATTTTTTCAGGAAAAAATCCACAGCAAGCATTCCAACAGCACCGCAACCGACACGCAGAAAAAGTTCTCGACCTTCTAGTAGACACGTCTCAACTTTCAAACAGCGAAAGCGAGTATCTCAAATTACAAATTCTTCATTGGGTATCGAAACAGAGCGAAAATTTCTCTCAGACCAATAAATTAATAAGCCAATTAACCGAATCGGTTGAAAGGATCGCTCCACGCTTAAAAAATGTTCCGTTGGAACAACAGATTAAAATTCTATTGGAAGGATTCGCGAGCAGTTCAGATTTGAAAAATCTTTCAACGAAAATCGAAGAATCGATCTCAAGATACGAACAAATCCAAAGCCAATTCAATAAAGGCCCCACCCAACAAGAGATTCAAAGCGCCCTAGAATTATTAGGAATCAAAAATTTGTCGGAACTAACCCAAGCAGAAGATCCTGAAAAAATAATCAAGCATCATTATTCTGAGTTGGTGCATCAATACCACTCCGACCGTGGCTACAAGGATGCAAGTGGTCTCAAGATCACCCAACTAAAACATGCCCGCGACACACTACGTCGAGCCTTGATTAAAAATGAACCCCAAACTGATCTCTTCCCCTTTGCTACTGAAGCAAAAAAGCCTGGCTTACTCCTCGATCTCTCGGGTCCTCAAAACGAAGCTAAGAAGGAGATCTTCGCTGCCATTCAAACCGAATTAGCTAACGAAGAGCCTGAAGTCGCAGCGATGATTCTCAAACGGATTGAGACGATGAATGAAAAAGAGGCAGAGCCGATTGTAGAAAAATTGCGAAGTGGAAATTTCGAATTGGGTTTTAATGTAGGGAAAAATGATTTTTATTTGGCAGAAAAAGTTCACATCGATCAATCGATCCCATTAACCTTTTCTCCACCCAACATCACTCCAGCCAAGGAATTGGAGGATACAAAAGGTCATGTTCGAAGACCTGAAACTGACACACCTTACCGTAATCGTCCGGAAACAGGATCCACAAGTGACGAACGTCAAGAACTACGCGCCAAAATTTTAGATATAAACGCCGATATCAAAGTCCGATTAGAAGCCTTTTGGGATTATTTATCTAAGGTAGGAGAATTAACCGAAGGGAACCCTGAATTGGTGGAAGGGACAGAACTCTTCCTCACCCTTTTTTATCCTCACTCAGCCTCTCAGTTTAGCCGTTGGAATATTTTAGATAAGCAAAGAAGTGAACCTACTTTTATTTCAGGATTAAAGATTTATCGGAAATTTATTCGAGCCAGCGAATTTTTAGGGCTTCGATCTCTAGGAGATCATTTAAGAAATAAAGAAAATATTTACCTGCGCACTAAATCCAAAGAACTATTGTTAGAACTCGACTTCCAAGCAATCGAAGAAGGAATTAATAAAAAGGAAGCGTTCACAAAGGTTCTTGGTGCATTTGAGCCGATTCTTTCAAAATTATCCCCAACAGATGCAGGATTTTTTAAAGTAATCGCGGAGCTCAGGGAAGAGCTACTTTCTGGATCCCTAAATGAAACCCTCGCAAATATAATACCTAATGAATTGTTAATAAGTATTTATCAGAAACTTATAAAAAAATTACCAGACCAAGATCCCTTGATATCTCAAGAAGTAAGCAAATTGGGTAGGTATGTTATTTCCAACAGGGGACTTTTCGGTCCAACAATATATAAGCCATGGCAAAATGCATTTATACTTTACTCTCTACTTGCTCGCTCTATTCCTAATAATGAAATCGAAAGCAAACTTAACCATGCTTTTGAAAAATTTTCAGACAAAAATGCTTTTTCAAATGTTGATTTACTCAAAGCTTATGTTTTGCTGGATAGGCAACTCCCCACCCCCCATTCCACCGTCCCACAAGTCATGGAGAAACTCCAAGAAGTCATTCGATCAGGTCACTATCGTGAGCAAAGAAATGAATTGCAGGCGATCTATCAAACACTCGCTGCTCGTTTAACGGGTAGGGAAAGTGGTGGAGGAGCGTTGGGGGATGGATCTTCTCCCCCAGGATCGGGTACACCGCCCCCGGTAATTTCATCCGTGAGAGGGTTAACAGCCGACAACATCGTCACCCCTCCCCCATCATTCAGCCAACCCTCAGTTAATCGACCAATAGCCTCCTCCATGACCCGCCCACCACCCCCCTTTGAAGTCGGCCTCATCTTCGGCGGTGAAGGGAACGAAGGACAATATTGGCTTATCCCAAAGGATGGGAAAGAGGTGGAGGGAGATTACGGGGTGAAGTTTAGATACAATCTATCTTCGGACACATTCGAATTTAGAACCTCTAACAAAAATTGGCATACACTCGAGCCTGGTGAAAAAATTAATGGGGAGTCATTGATCTTCGTGAAATTGCACGCAGATCCCAAGAAGACGTTGGAAGCACAAATCAACTCTCAACTAGAAAACCAGGGGGCTGAGCAATTTTTAAAAAAATTAGGATCGAAGATTTCGGTGACCGACGAAGCGAATGTCAGCCATTTTTTCTCTCGAGAATTTTCGGAGGCAATCGCTTCCTACAGCTCAAGCCCATTTAGAACCGTCGGAGGGTTTACAGGTGGTACCACTCCGTTATTTGCCTTAGTCGATCCGAAATTCGGGCATATTTTTCGACTTTGTCGCCGCAACAATTTAGTACCAGGTGCCGAACCTTCTACTAACACTTGGGTGATTGAAAAAGACCCCCTCAATGGAAAATACATTTGGGTTGAAAAGGATGGGAGGGGCAAACCAACAGGAAATAAAGAAGAGGTAGACCGAAATTTCATCCCTCCTAGCGCAGTGGTGGTGCCCATCCATCTCGAGCGAGCAACGGGACGACTCGTTGTCAGCAGAGCGGATGATTTGGTTGGGCTAACGCGCGATGCTCAACAAAAAATAAGAAATCTTAACGGATTAGTCGTTGCTCAGGGGCGAGGCTTGATTACCTTATCTGCTGATTTTAACCATTTGCTCCAAAAAGATTTAGATAGTCGTCTTCCTGATGTCAGTGAGCTGTTAGATTATGGAAATGAAGTGACTCCTGATGCCCCTATTCTTCCTCTAAGATTAGTATCTCCACCATTACCGATCCCTTTCGATGAAACCGGGATCAGCATCCTCGGTCGTCCTCGAAGTGGTATTCCCACTCCGACCAATTTTTTTGCCATCCCCGATCGGATCGTCGAAACCAAACATGCCGAGATTCATCTTCGAGGAATCCGCGCGGTACTGATCGATCATAGCTATGAATCGGATAGCGCCAAGGATCACCCTGGCTATGGAACCTGGGTTGAAGAGGGTGCAGTTTGGCGAAAGTTGGATCCTAGAAAAAACCCCTCCGACCGTGAATATCAACTAAGCCACGAGCAACAATTTGCTTTCGGATCTCTCTCTTATCCATCAAGTAATTATAAACCAGGGGATCCGATCAAAAGATGGAAAGCCGATCTAAGTGATGCCGTCATTTACCGTTTTGATTTTGAAGAGAAAACGTTGCAGGTAGAAGGTCGAAATTTATATGATAAAGAGAGCGGATCGAAACCTAGCTCTTTACCCGGAAGGTCCAATCTTATTGTCCCCTTGATGGTCGGAGCAGAAGGGGTCATCGCTGAAGCCGTCAACACGATTCAGACTGTCAATGCCTCAGGAGCATTGACATTATCCGGAATGATGCTGGGAGGGATAGGATTGGGAGTTGGATTGGGGCTTATCGGAGAACCGGGAAAATTTGAACGACTAGGTTTAATGATTCGAGATTGGGTAAATCCCTCTAAATTTCAACCTAGCCATGAACAGGCCCCCATCCATGGACCTCATTTAATTCCAATAGATACAAGGGCTCGCCAACCAAAATTAACGCAAAATCAAGCCCCCTCTTCTTCTCCTGCCGAAGATCTCATTCGAAGAGTTCAAGCAAGGTTTGGAGGAGGAAAACCAACACCGGCTAAATTAAATCTGCCCGAAGCGGCAAACCCAATCGAAGCACAAAAACCGGAAAACCAATCCTGGGTCAACCAAACAAGACCATTATCTATGAATAGTGGAGAGCTCCCAAAAATAGTTCAGCGAGAGACAAAAAAAATTATCATTGCGAGCGAAAATGGGAATGAACATGGATTTATCGCCCTTCAAGTTGGCAATACCGAGCCGATCACTCATCCCAATATCATCACAGCACACCAAACTCACAATATCGGTGGGCCCAGTGCCGCAGAGGCGGTGACCCAGGTGATTAATACGGCTCAGCGAACGATTGCACCAGGCCTTCGCAATCAAAAAGTTCGGATCTTTCTTTTTCACACGCATCCCAAGCAAGATCGCCCCGAAGGCTCATTGATTCAGAGCCCGATCTTCCAACATCAAGATGGAGAAGCCTACACGCATATCAATGCTCCGGATTGTCAGAATGCGGATCAGTATCTCAAAACGATCAGTGAAATTTTGCGTCAATCAGGATTTACGGGACCGATCGAAATCGTTGCGGGTGCTGTTCCTGCAAGGAGTAAGCTTGGCAGTAAAAATCCTTATATTGCAACCTACACTCGAACGAG
>JBGTGJ010000149.1:0-18315 GCA_041746775.1 bacterium | reverse complement strand
GCCGGCCAATGTTTTTCCAGATACTGATGGGCCAGATTCTGCAAAAGCTGCGGGGAAAAAGGGAGAAATTCAGAAAGATCCCTCTGCTGATTCTTCTCAAAGCATGTGGATGATTGGATTAAGAGATTGGTGGAGACGATTAATAGGAAGTACCCCAAGAAATCCTTTGACCTCTGAAAATGAGCCACAACAAAATACACAAACTCCTCCTCTTGAAGAATCACCATACCGTCAAGAATTAACAACACCGCTAAACGCAGACTCATTTGAATCCAGAGAAAGAGAACTCCGTGAGACGAAAATTGGGCAGTTAAAAGAACGCGCTAGATCCGAAGTAATAAATAGAGGTGGAGATACAATTGACCAAACAAATATAGAAAAAATTATAGACGAAATTAACAATTTTAAAGGATTGTTTAACACAACAGTTGATATTTTCCATTTGGGTTCTGGTGAGTATTTGGGTTTGGGTGATGTTTACAGTGGATATCTGAACAACGAAACGGGATCTATTTTGTGGATCGACAACAAGTCGTTGAGAGACGTTCCGCACGATTCAAATTTACAGAGCTTTAGAGTTTGGATACACGAACGAGGGAAAATAGTAAGGTTTGAGAACGTTGAAAATTTTAAGGAAAGATTTCGACATCTTGTTGGAATAAGAGTTCAGTCTTCGCGATAGATTCAGGAATTATGAATCATATAAATGAATCATAAACAAACACCGTATCAAAGGAAAACCTAGATTGCTCTTGTGAAGAAAGGCTAAAATAGATAATATTATTTTCGAAAGGTTGAAGTATGCAAACATCAGAAGAAAAAATTCTCAAAATCCCCGTTTCAGTATTTGAGTCTGCTGATTCTAAAGAAGAGCTAGAAGATTGGCTTTTAGCTAATGATCCGGAGTTTATACAAGAAATGGAAAGAATCAAACAAGAGGAGTCCGGTAAGGGTATTTCTTTGGAAGAGGCTGCAAAAAAATGGCTTATCGACTCGTAATTCTTCCCACCGCTGAATCACAAATAGAAAAACTTTCAAAAACCGCTAAGCTACATGTTTTGAAGCGGCTTGCATGGTTAAAAGAAAATTCGTCCATGATGATTCATCATCCTCTAGTTGGAATGCCTGTTCATCTTTCGGGTCTCTGCAAATTGCGAAGTGGAGATTATCGAATTCTTTATTGGAAGTATCCCGAGAAAGAATTGATTGAAATTTTTTCAGTCAAACATCGGTCTGAAGTTTACAAGAAATTGCATTAAAAATTATCAGAAACTCATCCAATATCCAAAATCATTTGTGCTTTATCTATCTTTTTTCAATTGGAATATAATGCTGATTCACCGGCCCAGTATAATCTTCCCGGGGGCGAATGAGGCGGTTGTTAGAGTATTGTTCCAATAGATGTGCCCCCCAGCCTGCCATACGGCTCATGGCGAAGATGAGAGTGAATAGGTCAGTGGGGATTCCTAAAGTATAATAGAGAGAAGCAGAGTAGAAATCGACGTTGGCGTTGAGATTTTTTTCCGCTTTCATGAACTCTTCAATCTTTTTTGACATTTCATACCAGCGTAGATTACCGGTAGCCAGACTCAGTTGCTCGCTCATCCGTTTGAGGTGAGAGGCTCGGGGGTCTTCTGTTTGATAAACTCGGTGACCAAATCCCATGATCTTTTCTTTTCGAGCTAACGCTTCTTTTACATAAGCGACTGGATCTTGATCCCCTATCTCCATCAACATCTCCATCACTTTTTGATTAGCGCCGCCATGAAGTGGCCCTTTTAAAGTTCCAATCGCGGTCGTAATAGCGCTGTAGACATCCGCCAGGGTGCTGGCCGTGACGCGAGCGGCGAAGGTAGAGGCATTAAATCCGTGATCGGCATGTAAGACGAGTGCAATGTCAAAACTGCGGCTGCTGGTGACATCCGGTTCTTTCCCTAATAACAGGTAAAGAAAATTGGCGGCATGACTCAGTTTGGAACTAGGGGAAATGAGAGGTTGACCACTACGGATTCTCTGAAAAGCGGCCACGATCGTCGGCATTTGTGCGGTTAACTTTAAAATTCTATTTTTGCTCGCTGCGACTGAATTATCTTGAGGATTGGGGTCATAGGAGGCAAGTGCCGAAACCGCCGTACGCAAAGCATCCATCGGTTCCGTTGTTTTCGGTAAGGTACGCAGGATTGACAAAACCCCTTCAGGGATTTGTCGGTTGGATTTTAAAAAATGATCGAGCTCTTGAAGTTCTTGTTGATTGGGAAGTTTTTGGTGAAACAAAAGAAAAACCACTTCTTCAAAAGTGGCATTTTCTGCAAGTTCATGGATGTTGATTCCAGAATAAACCAGCTCCCCTTTTTCTCCATCGATAAAACAGATGTTACTTTGTGCGACGACGACGTCTTTGAGGCCAGCCTTGATTTCGGTCATAAATAAAGTCCTGAGGAGTATTAGTTAATGATTATTTTGCAGCTTGAAGCAGCTGACTAATCACGATTCTTATCTATTCCGCAAGTCTTTATATGAACGGGAGGGGGCCTCAGTCTTACTCTTTTCTGGAAGTCTCTTAAGAACTCGCAGTTATTGGATCGCCTTCATTTCTTATCTGAACTAATAATTCCCTTTGTGACCGGCGTTATTAAAAAGGAGTGCTCAAACAGCTTAAAAAACTTCCAGAAAAGAGTAAGACTGAGGCAGGGGGATGGAAAAATAATTAATACCGGTACCCATAATGCCCACCACGGTAATGGTGGCGATAAGGTTGATAGCAGCTAGGTCGAGGGTGATAATATCGTGGGGCATAATAAGGTCGGCGATAATAAGGGGCATAAACAGGGGCGCCAACACTTAGGGAAAAGAATGGAGCGGGGGCGTAAGCTGGGCGATAATAATATCCATGGGCTTTAGCATCGGTCGCCACTAGGCTACTTCCCAAAATCGTTAGAAAACTAAATAATATCAGAAGTTTTTTCATATATATTTTCCTCATATCCTTTTTTGCAGTCGGATTTTATATTGATAACCTACGCACTCTCATTGCAGTCTATTAAGGATGAGTTTTAATTTTGGGCAAAAGTTAAAAATGCTCATGACGATGAAGGCTGTTTTTTTCCTTTTCGTGCTTTTCCTCCTCTTGCCGATTAAAGAAATTCATTCCGCCTCAGAATTGGGGGGAGTTGGAATGACCCTTGATCAAGATCCTCAAGCCCCTCAAGAGGTGGTGGTAATGTCCGTGAGCCCAGCTTCTCCTGCCGAACGAGGGATGATCAAAAAAGGGGATAAGTTGCTGAAGATCGATGGGGTGGAAATCAAGGGGTGGAAACTTTCTCAGATTGCAGAAAAAATTGTCGGGCCGGTGGGAAGTTCGGTGACGTTATCTATCACCTCTCAAGGGGTTCCTCGGGAGGTGATATTGCATCGTGTGCCGCTCGCTTCATTGCAAACGTTTACTTTTCCTTCTCCTGATTCTGGTAGCACTCTTTCTTTAGAGGAGCGGAAAATGGTAAAAGAAAAAATTATACAATTAAAAACCAATGATCAGAGGATGAAAATGCAAGAACTGCTGCAAGCTTTCAAAGATAAAAAAATTTCTAAAGAGCAATTTCTACAATCTGTGAGCAAGGAGTTTTAATGACCACTCAACCGACGAAGCAACTTGAGACCTTTCCCAATCCCTCTTCCCAAAGAGATTATGAAATCCGTTTTAAATGTCCCGAATTCACCTGTCTTTGTCCCAAGACCGGTCAGCCTGATTTTGCAACGTTGCATATCACGTATGTCCCCGATCAATTGTGCGTGGAACTTAAATCACTCAAACTTTATCTCTGGTCGTTTCGAAACGAAGGGGCTTTTCACGAAGCGGTGACCAATAAAATTCTCGAGGATTTAGTGGGGATGATTCATCCCCGCAAGATGGAGGTATTTGCTGACTTTTATGTTCGAGGCGGAATCCATACTACCATTCGTGCGTGTTACCCCTAACATGACCTCTTTGAACTCGATAAGCTCCATTTCCTCCCATGAAGATCGCGAAGAGATCGAAGCGGTTTTAGCTGGGGATACATCTGCCTTCGACCGATTGGTTAAAAAATATCAAAGAAAGATTTATTATCTGGCGCTTCGGATGCTTGGAAATACCGAAGATGCCGATGAGGTGACTCAAAAGACCTTTTTAAAGGGGTATCGCGCTTTGGCGGGATTTCGCTTTGAGGCCTCTTTCAAAACTTGGTTAACGACGATTGCGATCAATCTTTGTCGGACCGAACTGTCCCGCCGTCGTTACCCGCAGGAGGAGATCAGCGAGCATATTCCCGACCTTTCCGGAGAGGAAAAACGGGGGGAAGAAGAGGAGCATGAGCATCGTTTGGCGCATCTTAAAGAGGTGCTTGAGACCCTTCCGGCGCGTCAAAAAGAGGTGGTGGTATTGAGAATTTTTCACGATATGCCTTTTAAAGAGATTGCTGAGGCATTAAAAAGCAATGAAACCGCGGTAAAAGTTAACTTTCACCATGCCATGAAGGGTCTTAGAGAAAGAATCCAAAAGAGGTTACACCATGAAAAAATGTGAAGAAATTTCGGGGCAGATTTGGCCCTTTTTATTGCAAGAGATCGATCCACTGCAAGTGGGTGCGGTTGAAGGGCACCTTCAAGAATGTGTCTCATGCAAAAAAGAATATGAGGGAGCGGTCCAGCTGTTGAGTCAGTTGAATGCGGTCTCTCAGCCAGAACCTTCCGAGCTATTTTTTGCAAGGCAGGCCAATCAGATTCAGCAAAAAATTCAAAATGAAAAATCAGACTGGTTTCATTTCAATCCACGATGGCGTCCTGCTTTGGCGGCCGCGGCGGTGTTGGCAGTTTTTTGGGTTGGAGGCTCTTTGTTCCAATCGCTCCAATATTCAACCCCTACTTCCGTGAGCGATCAGGCGAACCGTGAAAAAATAAATCCCCCTTCCCAGATCAATATCGAACGCTTAAATGCTGAGCAACTCAACCAAATCACCGAACAATTAGAAAAAATCGTTTTTCAAAAACTTCCCGTGATAGAATTTTTTGGTGATAGTGGAGATGTAGATGATTTAAATGACCAAGAGTTAGATCATTTGATTCAAGATTTAGAGACGACCGAGTTTAGGAGGAATTCATGAAAAAGTTTTTGGCATTTATCCCATTCCTTGTAACCTTATTATTCACCCAAAGTGTGTTTTCTTATCGTGATGGGGATCCTGGAGACGCGAAACGAGAGCGTGTTCGATCTCTTATTTTGATGCGGCTTACGGATGAGCTCAATCTCAATGATGCCCAAGCCAAGCAGCTTGGAGCGATTATGGAAAAGTATCACCAACAACGCCGACAATTAAAACAGGAGATTCAGGCATTGACTCCGCAGCTTCGCGCTGCCTCCGAGACAGGAAAAGATACTGAGATTAATCAACTCATCAAAAATGTTTCGAGTAAAAAAGATCAAATCGATGAGATCGACAATCGGATGTTTACTGAGGTTCAGCGAATGCTTACTCCTCGCCAACAGGCGAAATATCTGGTCATCATGGAAGAAATTCGCAAACAGATCTGGGAGACAAAACAGCGTTAGCCGATAATTTCTGCGATCAGATTCACCAGTTCCTCGTGAGTTCCCAAGTAAGGGAGAAGTTGAATGGTTATGTTTGGATGCTCTTCTCTTTTTTTTTGTAAGAGATGGGGGATATCTTCAGTGACATGCCTCCCTTGGGTTAAAAAATAAGGGAACACCAAAACTTCCAAGACATTCAATTTTAAGGCGAGATCGACCCCTTCAGGGATATTTGGGGTGGCAAGTTCCAAAAATGCGGGGATGACCGGAAAACCGAGTTTCTCTTCCAATCTTTTCGCTAAACTCCTAACTTCATGATTGGCCGCCTCTAATCGACTGCCGTGAGCGATGAGGACGAGACTTTTACGCATCATAGAGATATCCTAATACAGTTCCGTAGATCATGTAATTGAGTAAAGTCCCGAAGGCGACCGACAGATTTCCCATAAAAAATCCAAATCCTAGATAAGGGGTTAATATCATCCCTGTAATCAACCATAGGATCAAAGCAAAAAATAGCCCACGCTTCCAGGAGGTTGCAGGGAGCCTTTCGTGAAAAAAAAAGACATAGAGAATGGCGAGGAGACTTCCTGAAACGAATAATAGTGCATATCCCAACCACATCCCAACCCCAAGATAGGAAAACAAGACCCCCCAATCGAGTCGAGGAACCCCGAATTGGTGAAAAAAAAATCCGAGCAAACTCATAGCGAACGTTGCGACTAATCCGACGATGATGGCTCGAATGAAAGTTTTGGCTGTCATGCTTCCCTCTTTTTCATTCTAAATTTAGGCAACGTAATTCACAAGCAACCAAAGAGGGGATGACGAAGATTTGCGTCAAAAATAAACAACTAAGTTGCAACTGACAGGAAAATAGCAAATAATCTAATCCTCACTATGCATCCCATTCTGATTAAGTTTTCCTCCCTAGGAATTAGTATTCATACTTATGGACTAATGGTGGCGCTCGGGTTTTTGGCGGCGCTCTTTTGGATTGGATATGCCGCGAAGCGAGAACACCTTCCGGTGCAAAGGCTTACCGATTTCTTTTTTTTGATGATGGTGACGGGAGTGATCGGTTCTCGAATCACTTATATTCTAGTCGAGTGGAAATATTTTATCCAGAATCCTGCAGAGATTGTTCAAATTTGGAAGGGGGGGTTAGTTTTTTATGGAGGGGTGTTGACCTGCATTCCGGTCGCTATTTGGTATTTAAAAAAACATCAGCTTTCCTTTTGGAAAATTGCCGATCTCTTTGCTCCCGCCTTAGCCTTAGGGCACGCTTTAGGGCGGGTCGGCTGCTTTTTTGCTGGCTGTTGTTATGGAAAAACCTGCCCCGTTCCCAAATGGTATTCCGTGACTTTCCCTGCCCATTCCGAAAGTCTAGCCCCCGCCGGGGTTCCGCTTTACCCAGTCCAACTTTTTGAAGCGGGGGGTGAATTTTTTCTTTTTCTTTTCTTAATTTGGTATAGCCGCAAGAAAGCGTTTGACGGGCAGATACTTCTTTTATACCTGATGATGTATTCCATCCTACGTTTTTGTCTGGAATTATTGCGAGGGGATGCCGGAAGAGGTTCAGTTTTAATCCCCCAATTGAGTACGTCTCAGTTTATCAGTATCATCCTGTTTGTAGCGTCAGCACTAACCTATTATTTTCGGCGAGGGAGGAAATCATGAAATGTTTAAAGAGAATTTTGGCGTTGAGCTTGCTTGTAGGGCTGATTGTTCCCTTAGGCTGCAGTAAGCCAAAACTTTTTGGAACCATCCAAGAGGCGGAAGAGGTGGTTCAATATTTTGAAGCCCCTCCTGCTGAGGCGTTTCGTGCCACCAAAGAGGCGTTAGTCTTTCGAGGTTATTCGATTAAAGAGGATGACGAAACCAACTTAAGCCTTGAAACCTTCTGGCAACCATCCACCGCTGATTCTCATTATGTTAATGTCTTCGGTCGTCGAGATTACGGAACGGTCGGATCTTATTACCGATTAGCCGTCAAAGTCTCGGCTCAAGGGAATGGTTCACGAGTTGGAATCACCAATGTAGCAAAAAGTATTATTTCAAATCTAAAATCTTCGCATCGTGAAGAAGATGAGGTTTTTTTAAAGGTCGCTGATTTTACTCGGAAGAAAGATATTCAGGTGACAAATATAGGATTGCAGAAATAAATATTGATTATTCCATCAGCGTAAATGATTCGACACGTTCGATTTCCAAAATCGCAAAATCTTCGCCATCAACAATTTTGAGTGTCCCACTGTCGTAATCGACATGGGTTAGTTTTCCCATGTAGGAAATTCCGAAAGCGATGATCTCAACTTTTTTGCCAATATAATCGACGAGACGTGTAATGGAGAGTTGGTCTTCCATGTTCTTAAGATTATCTGTTTTATCATTTCAAAGTGTCAAGAGAGCAAGTTAGAAAAATACACAAAGACCTCAAATTTGACGCATAAAAATCAAACAAACCAACGCAAGGCGTTATTTAATGCGATTGACAGTGACTCCGTTTGTTTTTATGAGCTGAAGGATTGACGCGATTAAGAGGCCTTTTTTCGGGGGCCTTTTGAATGTGGAATGGTGAATGCGGAATGCGAATTAAATAAAAATAATTCCGCGTTCCGCATTCCGAATTCCGCATTCAAACCAATCCAAAAATTCGAGGGGGTTTTAAGTGAAATTTATTGAAAAGAGGATCTTTCAACGTGTCGATGCCCAAGTTCCTGTCGATTTAGAGTCTGTCGAAGGGGTGATTCATTCCAAAAGTCAAAATATCAGCTGTGGTGGGATGTTTTTAGAAGCAGATCCCGCTTCGTTTTGCTCCGATCAATCTCTAGAAGTTTTAGTTCATCTTCCGCAGCGCGATTTTCCGGTCCGGTTAGCAGGAAAAGTCCTCCGCAGTGAAAGGGATTCAAGACGCGGGGTTGCCATCCAGTTTGAAGGGCTCTACAACGACAATATTTTGCAGATTGAAAAGTTTGTGAAGAGTAAATTTCACTAAAATTTTTCCCTCTATTTTCCCATCCATTTTCATCCTAAATTTGTTATAATAGTTGATGAATTTGCTAAGGATTTGTCCCCATTTCCCCTTGACGGGGGTAGGGGCGTATCTTATAGCAGCCCGGCATTTCCGGAAAAATTAAAGGAAAATCATGCTGTTTAATTTCGCCAATGTTTTAGTGTTCATCTTGGTAGGGGGTGGGTTTGTCGCCGTCAGCCTGTTTTTAAGTCGTTTATTACGCCCCTCTTTCCCGACTCCCGAAAAAGAGATGATCTATGAGTGCGGAGAAATCCCCATCGGAGGGGCCTGGATCAACTACAATCTGCGTTATTATCTAGTAGCTATCACCTTTGTCATCTTTGATGTTGAAATCGCCTTTGTCTATCCGGTGGCGACGGTCTTTAAAAAGTGGATTGCTGAGGGGAGGGGGTTGATTGCCTTTACGGAAATCATGATTTTTGCTCTGATCCTCTTAGTAGGACTCCTCTATGTTTGGGTAAAAGGGGATTTGCAATGGTTTAAGCGGATTGTTCCTGGTGAGGCTTTGTCCAAAGGAACCCCGGCTCAGGCGTCGCAGGTAGTTTCATAACGAATGGAGTGGAGGTTTTATGTTAAGTTTAAAAGGACAACTTCCCGATAATATCGTGACGACGAAGGTCGATGATGTGCTCAATTGGGCACGGGCGAGTTCACTCTGGTATTTGCTGTTTGGATTGGCCTGTTGCGGAATTGAATTGATGCAGACCGGTGGTCCTCGTTCTGACTGGGACCGATTTGGTGCGGTATTCCGTGCCACTCCCAGACAATCGGACTTGATGATCGTTGCAGGGACACTGACTTATAAGATGGCGCTTCGTACCAAGATCCTCTACGAGCAGATGCCGGAACCGAAGTATGTTATCTCGATGGGAAGCTGTGCTAACTGCGGTGGGTTGTTCCAACTAGCCTATTCCGTCGTGAAAGGGGTCGATAAGATCATCCCGGTTGATGTTTATGTTCCTGGCTGTCCTCCACGCCCCGAGGCGCTCACTCAAGGGTTACTCAAAATTCAAGAAAAGATGATGAAAGAAAAATTTGCACGGAGAGCGGCGTAATGTCTTTCGAAGAACTCATTCAAACGTTACAAGGAAAATTCGGCGCCGAAAGTTTGGTGACGACCACCGATCGTGCGGGAGATCCATTTGTGATGGTTCCTGCTGCTAAGATTGTTGAGATCTTAACTTTTTGTCGGGATGATGCTAGCTTAGCCTTTGATTGTCTCAGTAATCTTACTGGGGTGGATGCTCCGCCAGATGATGCGGAAGTGGTTTACCATCTTTTCTCTTATTCAAAAAAACATTCCTTAACTTGTAAAGTTCGTGTTCCTAAGTCGAATCCACATGTTTCTTCGGTTGAGAAAATTTATCCCACTGCTAATTGGCAAGAGCGTGAAGCGTTCGATCTCATTGGAATTATTTTTGATGGCCATTCCGATCTGCGACGGATCATGTTGCCGGAAGATTGGATCGGACATCCGTTAAGAAAAGATTATAAGGAAGCGGCGGATTATCACGGGATTTCCACCTCCCGTCCTTCCTTACTATACCCGGAGAAGGGTTAATCATGGCGATTCAAACACAAGAAATGATGCTTAACATGGGACCGCAGCACCCGTCGACTCACGGAGTTATCCGTTTCGTGGTGAAAACCGACGGTGAGGTGATGAGTGAAGCGATCCCCGATGTCGGTTATTTGCATCGTTCGATCGAAAAGATCGGAGAGATCTGCGACTTCAATGGTTTTATGCCGTATACCGACCGAGCCGATTATCTTTCTGCCATGAATGCCAATCAAGGGTATGCGATGGTGGTCGAAAAGTTGATGAAGATAGAGGTTCCACGGCGCGCGGAATATTTGCGAATTATCGCTTCGGAGTTTAATCGAATTATCTCCCATCTACTCGCCGTCGGTGCATTGGCGATGGACGTGGGGGCGGCTACCCCCTTCCTGCACGCCTTAAAAGAGCGCGAGAAAGTTAATGATCTGATGGAAGCACTCTGTGGGCAGCGACTGACTTATAATTATGTTCGAATTGGTGGAGTTTCCTACGACATGCCACCAGGATTTACCGAACAATCGCTCTCCTTCTTGGATAAGTTTGAACCGATCATGCAAGAGTTTGAGCGACTGGTTTCTGATAACAAGATCTTTGTCGAACGAGTTGCCAACGTCGGGGCAATCAGTCGAGAAGATGCGATTGCCTACAATCTAGTTGGTCCCAACCTGAGGGCGTCGGGGGTCGATTGGGACTTGCGACGAGACATGCCGTACTCGATTTATCCCGAATTAGATTTCAAGGTCTGTGTTGGACGGGGGGAAAAGGGGACCTTAGGGGATTGTTATGATCGTTACATCGTCAGGATTCGAGAAATACTCGAGTCAGTCAAAATTTTGCGCCAATGTTTTATTCAGATTCCTGAGGGGCCAACCTTAGCTGATATGCCGAAGAGCCTCAAACCTCCCATCGGGGAGGCGTATGTTAGGACCGAATCTTCTCGGGGAGATATTGGCTATTATTTGATTAGCGATGGATCGACTCATGCATTTCGTTTGAGGATTCGCACTGGCTCTTTCACCGGAATGTCCATCATCCAGAAGATCAGCCAGGGGATGATGATTGCCGATTTGGTGGCGTTGATTGCGAGCTTAGATGTGGTGGCGCCGGAGATTGATCGCTAAAGGCAGACCACAGACCACAGACAAGAAGAAGACAGAGAACCCAACATGGAACAGTTTGCTATCTACCTACACGAAAACTTTTTTTATCAGGCACCGCTTTGGATGATTAAGGCGGCGGTGCAGGTGGGGTTTGCCTCAATCGTTCTCTTGTTGTTCGTTTCCCCTTTTGCTGGGATCCTCAGTTTTATCGAACGAAGAATCGCTGGCCGAATGCAAGATCGTATTGGCCCCAATCGCGTCGGTCCCCAAGGGATCCTCCAGTTTCTTGCCGATGGGGTGAAGAGTTTACTCAAAGAAGATCTGATTCCAAAAGATGCTGATAAGCCGCTCTTTATTCTCGCCCCTTATTTAGTGTTTCTCGGAATGTTCACCACCTTTGTGGCGCTCCCCTTTTCCAGTAAATTGATTGTGGCTGATCTTAATGTTGGGATCCTCTACATCTTTGCTACCTCTTCTCTCACGGTCGTTGGATTAGTCATGGCGGGTTGGGGTTCTGGCAGCAAGTGGTCGATGTTGGGGGGGATGCGTTCGGCAGCTCAGGTGATCAGTTACGAAATCCCTGCTGGGCTTGCGGCGTTGACGGTGTTGCTTTTGACCGGTTCGCTCTCGATGCAAGCGATTATCAAGGCGCAAGGGGCACATCCTTGGCAATGGTTTATCTTTGATAATCCTTTTACTCTGATTTCATTTTTTATTCTCTTTATCGCCTTGATTGCGGAAGGGAATCGTACCCCCTTTGATCTTCCTGAAGCGGAGAGTGAGTTGGTGAGTGGTTATAATACCGAGTATTCCGGCATGCGTTTCGTCTTCTTCTTCTTTGCTGAGTGGGCCAATCTCTATATCATCGGTGCGATCATGACGACGCTCTTTCTCGGGGGTTGGCAGATTCCGCAAAGTCTTTACAATGCTTCGGCGGCGGTGGCGAATTGGTTTCCTCAAGTCGTTCAACTCCTCTTTTTCCAAATCAAAGCTTTGGTGCTCATCTTCATCGTCGTTCAGCTTCGTTGGACACTGCCACGAATTCGAATGGATCAACTGATGAGTCTTTGTTGGAAATATTTGGTGCCGATTGGATTTTTCTGTGTGATGGGGGTGGCGGTTTGGATGTTATTGTTTCCGCAAGGGGTGCCGTGGATGAGAACTTTTCTGACTATTCTCGCGGGGATCACTCTAGTGTATTATTTCTATCGGGTGTATTACCAAATTAAGGCTTCGAATGCCGAGATTCAGCTGAATCCATTTGTATAAAGAATATTCCCCTCGCCTCGAGGGAGAGGGGGATAAATCGAGAGGTACAATAATTTATGTCTGCTGTAGCAGCCTATTTTCAAAATATTAAAGAAGCGACCGCTTCGATCTTCGAAGGGCTTTCGATCACGCTCAGTCACATGATTCGAAAGCCGGTGACTATTCAGTATCCTGACAAAACTGCTAAACCGGTCAGCGAGATGATGCCCGAACGTTCGCGGAGTTGGCTGCGTGTCGAGATGGATACCTGCACCGCGTGTCTGATGTGCGAAACCTCTTGTCCCATCGATTGCATCAAGATCACCACCGAAAAAGATTCTCCCGTTGGCCGTGCGATGAGTCAGTTCGACATTGACATGGCCAAATGCATGTATTGTGGCCTTTGCACTGAGCCTTGCCCCACTGGAGCGATCCACTTCGTCCCTGAATTTGAACGAGCTGCCTATTCTCTAGAAGAGATGATTTCTCGTTTTATCCCTGAAGGGAATTATGTGGTCCCTTACAAGCCTCCCAAGAAAGAAAAGTTAGAAGAAACTCCCCCCGCTTCAACCGAAGCACCGCTGCAAAGTTAAAGCTCCAAATTCTCTAAGAAATTATCTTGCTTCCTTTGTCGGCTTTCTGAGTAAAATAGAAACCATGAAAACAAAAACTCTGGGGACCACCGATGTTGTCATCAGCGCGATGGGACTTGGCGCGATGCCGTTGTCTTTGAATGAGCGGCCGCCAGAGCAAGAGGCGATCGCAGTGATTCATCGTGCCCTCGATCTGGGGGTGACTTTAGTTGATACCGCCGATTCTTACTGCCTCAATGAAGAAGACAAACACCACAATGAAAAACTAATCGCGAAGGCCCTCTCTTTATATTCCAAAGATACTTCGAAAATTATGGTCGCCACCAAAGGAGGACTGATCCGACCCGGCGGGGATTGGAAGGTTAATGGAGATCCTCAGCATCTAAGAAAAACGATTCGAGAAAGTCACGAAGCGTTGGGAGCGGAAAATGCGATTCCGCTTTGGCAGCTACATGCGACTGATCCACGATTTCCGATTGAAGCGTCCTTGCAGCCGGTCCGAGAAGCAGTGGATGAAGGGTTGATTCGGTTGGTCGGTCTTTCCAACGTCACGGTGGACGAGATCGAACGGGCGCGAAAGCTGCTTCCGATCGTCTCCATCCAAAATCAATTTAACCCTTGGTGTCGTCGGCCGGAAAAGGATGCGGCTTTAGAGTATTGTGAAAAAGAGCAGCTCACCTTTTTCCCGTGGAGTCCCTTAGGGGGAAGTTACCGAGTGAAGCAGTTAAATCAATTTCGCAAAGTGACTGAACTTGCTCATTTAAAAAATGTTTCCCCCCAACAAGTCATCCTTGCTTGGCTTATTTCTAAATCTCCTTGTGTGGTCCCTATTCCAGGCGCGAGGCGTTTCGCATCGATTGAAGATTCCGCCAAAGCCTTAGATTTAAGACTCACTTCCGATGAAGTTGAGCAAATCGATCTTGAAGTGGGAAATTAAAACTGGTTTGTGTAAAACTGGTTTGGCTCTGATGAGAAATGACGATTGTTCGTTCAAGTTCGAATGCGTTCTAGAAAATCGATTTCCATCCGGCAAAAGTAGCCAACTCTTTGAATTATTTCTAATTATCCTTCGCCATCTCTACTATTCTTTGCTTGGCCCCTTCTTTGCTTTTCTACCTTCTTAGATAAATAAAAAAATTGATTTCGATCGGACGAGTCATTTTGATTATGACTCGCTGATTAGAGATCACCCAAAGGGGGGTTATATGAAACGAATCAAAGCACTAATTTTCTCATGGGCGATGTTAATGGCGGTTATAATGGTCGCCAATGTCTCATGGGCAGGCCAAAAACAGGTCCTTTTCATGCAGGGAGGGGGCTTGGAATTCTTCAATGAAGAGACGGGTGAAGGTATCCTGAAGTGCCCTATCATCAATCTTGGAAGCGGTGAGCAAGGGACCTCTACCTTAGAATTCGAAGCTCACATCGTTGACGGGGAAGAGAAAATCGTCAACGCAAATTATACCTATGAACGTGATAATGGGGAAAAAGTCGAAGGAAACGAAATAAGGGTAATTGAGTTCACCAACTTTAAGAATGGCGAGGATGACAATAAATACCTCGTCAGCTGTGTCTGTGCAGGAACCGTTTCGGGAACATGGAATGGAGTACCTGTCACCCAACTTACCTGTCGTTGTCTTTTAGAAATAACTGTTAATCCCGATGGTTCGATCTCAATGACTTGTCAAGCCTGTGTCGCTTCACTGACTTAACCGTAAATAACTGCCTGAAAATCCCCCTCAGGTGCCCCATGCGCCTGAGGGGGGATTTTATATTGCCAACGATATTTTTATTAAGGGATAATGTGAAGAAGGGGAGTGAAGATATGGATAGTTTAAAGTTATTTGCGGTTGTTTTATTTATTTTTTTCATCGGGGGTTGTGGTAGCGCGACACAAAGACCGGTTTCACTTCCGATTCCTTTCACCGGTGCCTTAACTGAAGATTCCAGAGTGGTGGTTGCTAGTGGAAACCCCGTTGGAGGGACTGCAAGTTTATCCCTCAATCAAAAAGCTTTGAAGGCCCAAGCTCAGAATTCTAGGTGTCCGGAGTCCCTATTTACACCGACCATTCAGTTTGAAAATTTTAATTCCAACGGTAGCTTTACCGGATGCACCGATATCGGTGAGGGGAGTGTCGTCACGCGTACTCCATTTGTTGATGATTTCCGCGATAATTTTACCGTCCGTATGGCCGTTGGTTTCACCAATGGCGATCGAGCTGCTGCAACGCTGGAGTTTTTCGATTTTCCTTATGCCGACCCCAACATTGTGGTTCCACCCGGCTCCGAATTGAGAAAAGGGGTTGGTTCTGCGATCATTCAAGAAGGGGATGGCTCTTTCGATGGTTCAGAAAATCGTGGGACGATGACTTTTCGTTATGTCGCTATTACTCGGCTGGACAATAATCGGAGAATTTTTGAGCAAATCGTTGAAAGTAGCTGGGTCTTAAATCGTGTCAATGGAGGATCGGTTGAGTTTGGTTCCTCCGAAGGGAAGATTTTGTCGGTTTTGCTTTTCAATGGCTTCTCTCGCGTCGAGCCCGGCGTGCTGTTAACTGCTCCGCTGTTTTGCGAGGGGCAAGATCCCGAGGATGTCGAGAACGCTTGTGGTTCTTTAGAATTTACTTTTTTTGAAGGGGAGTTTCAAAATGGTCAACGTCTAAGCAGTTTGACCAATGTCACTGTGTGTGAGGGGGATGCTTGTATACCCACCACCGATGCCCTGTTTGTCGACGACTTTATTCCAGAGCTTGACCAAAGTTTGATCGCTGCTATCGAAACCGAAGTGATGGAAACCGGAATGGGCTTATCTTTGCTGACAGGGGGGATGGCCGATAATGCGGTTATGACACAACATGATCCGATTGATTGTGATAATCCAGTCTTGTCCGGAAAATTTCGCGAACCGGGTTGTGCAGGCAGATTGAAATTGGATTATCGTTGTATGGTACTGGTGAATATCGAGACAGGGGAACAGTTTACCTTTGCGGGAACGTTTATTATTACGGAAGTTGAATAATAATAAATAACCCTCATGATTCCAAACGATATAACATCCTTTTGTGACCGCTGGCTCGCGGCTTGGACTGGCAACAAACCCGATCAACTTCTTTCCTTTTATGATAAGAACGCTTTCTACCGAGATCCTGCTTATCCGCAAGGTTTAACAGGGCATGAAGCGTTGCTTCCCTATTTCCAAAAACTTTTAGCAAAAAATCCGCATTGGATTTGGAAGGCGGTCGAGATTTTTCCTACTGAAAAAGGATTTGTCTTTAAGTGGGAGGCGTCGATTCCGATCGAAGAGAAGGTTCTTACTGAATATGGGATGGATATGGTTGAGCTGAAAAACGGGAAGATCACACGAAATGAAGTTTATTTTGATCCTCGAGGAATGAGTCGAACTTAAGGCAGTCCCCATTCTTTTCTTAAAGCCCCTAACTCCTTCGCCGGCAAGGCCACGTAAATCGGGGTGGGGGTTTTCTTAAGCCATTTCATTAGTTGAATCATCTCTGTTTCCACCAAGGCAGTGCAACCGGCCGTGGAAGAAGGAATCCTGGGAGTGATATGAAGGAAGATGCAGCTTCCGGCACTCGGTTTTCTTGGCTGATTTTGATCTATCACGATAAGCCATCGATAGAGTGTTCTAAAGCTCGCCATCCGTTCGGCGCTCGACCAATCTTGTTTGATCGATTTCTGATCGGCAATTTGATTGTAAAAGGTTGAAGCCGGATCATCAATGCAGCGTAAAGTGGAGGTCATTTGAGTGTAGGGAAGTCCTGTTCCTTCGGGTGGGTGTGGGGGAAGCCCATAAGTATTTCCCAGTGGAAAAACTCCAGCAACCCCTCGGTTATCCCCTTCTTTTTTAATCGGTCCGATTCTTCCTAGTGGTGGTAATTCGCCATGGAGGCCAATTCCCCAGCCCAGCCCTTTTGCACCCACACTAATTCGGATCGGTTCCCCTTCCCGTTTCCACGGAGCGGTGCTCGAGCTTCGACTAAATCGGCGTAGTTCTCCACTTGCTGATCTCCAATCAGGGGTGGTGACTAAAACCAATTGTCGGACTTCTGGCGGAATTGGTTTGCGAAGGATCGGAGCGATTTTTTGAAAAAGGGGGAGAATTTTTGGTTTAGAAATTAATTGGATGTGGATGAATGAGTTTTGGCTAAGATGGAAGGAGGGGACGACGGGGGTATTTTTGTAAATCGGGGAGAGAAAACGGATGATTTGTCCCCAATCTGTCTTTTTCAAAACTGAGACTGTCATAGTGAAAAGCTTATCGGGAAACTCTTCGATAGATTGCTAATTTTTTTAAGAAAAATCCTCATGAAAACTGATTTGTCTACTTGACTTAGGGGGACAGGGCAAATAAAACGCCCGCATCCTTATGACCCCTATCGAACCATTGGTTTTCTTTGCCCTTTCCGGGTTGACGTTGGCCGCTTCCTTGGCCATCGCCTTTTCAAAAAATCTCGTCTACTCCGCGTTTGCACTATTGGGCTCCTTAGGGGGTACGGCGGGGTTGTTTATTTTATTGGGGGCCGATTTTGTGGGGGTCATCCAAGTTTTGGTCTATGTCGGGGGTATTCTAGTCCTTTATCTTTTTGCCGTGTTGATGACTTCCGGCATCGCGGATGTAAAGCTCTCTAATCCCATGACATCCTGGAAGATCGCGGTCCCGGCTTTTTTGATCTTCACCGGATTGTTGGTGAAATTAATCTTTAGTACTCGTTGGCTTCTTTCCGATCAAATTACCTTTCAGCCTACCACTGCAGAAATTGGGGAGGCGTTATTGAAAGAATACCTACTCCCCTTCGAATTAATCAGCATCTTATTGCTCGCAACATTGGTTGGGGCGGTGGCATTGGCGAGGAGGGAAGTGAAGTGATCCAGCTAGAACATTTTCTTTTAGTCGGAGCGATTTTGTTTGGACTTGGGCTTTATACCGTTGTGACGCGTCGGAACGCCTTGGGAATTCTACTCGGAACTGAACTGATCTTGAATGCGGCAACACTCAATATGGTGAGTTTTGCGCATTATAATCAGCAAAAAATAGCGGGCTCCGTCTATGCCCTTTTTATTATTGTTTTGGCAGCGGCTGAAGCAGCCGTTGCTCTGGCCATTGGTTTAATGATTTTTAGAAATTTTAACACGATTGATACGAATGTTGTGGATGAAATGAAGGGGTGAGGTGTTGGTGGAGGGACCTGGGGTGGTTT
>JBGTGJ010000148.1:0-3705 GCA_041746775.1 bacterium | reverse complement strand
GGTTGGCGTACCATGTGGAAATCCAAGGTTTGGTAATACCAACTCGAAACCCGTAGGGATGAACTTTTTGACCCATAATTTTATCTCTCGTCTAAAACTAAAGTAATGTGGCTAGTTTTTTTCTCAACTTTAAACGCAACTCCACGGGCTCGTGCTTGCCAACGTTTCATGGTGGGCCCTTGATCAACCATCACCGTCTTGACCACCAAATTATCAGGATCCATCCCCCCTTTTTGTTCGGCATTGGCCAGAGCGGAACGGAGCAGCTTACGAAAATCTTTCGATACGTATCGATTGGTAAAGGCAAGCAAGTCTAATGCCTCTTGCACCTTTTTGCCGCGAATCAAATCGGCCACTAATCGGGCCTTACGGGGCGTTACTCTTAAATGCGTAATTTTGGCTAAAGCGCTCATGCCGGTTTAGCCTCCTTCGTTTTTCGATCTCCGGAATGCATATGAAAGGTTCGAGTCATTGAAAACTCTCCTAACTTATGTCCGACCATATTTTCTGTCACGAATACTGGAATAAATTTTCTTCCGTTGTGGACGGCAAAGGTCAAACCGATGAAATCGGGGGTAATCAAAGATCGTCGTGAATAAGTCTTGATGACCTTTTTACTTTTTTGGTCAGCCTGCGCATCGACCTTCTTTTGCAAAGAGAGATCGACAAAGGGGCCTTTTTTAGTAGAACGTGGCATGAATTTTCCTTATTACAGTTTGCTTCTTCGATCCTTCACGATGAACGACTGAGTTCGTTTATTATTTCGAGTCTTATAACCTTTGGCAGGGGTTCCCCAAGGACTACTGGGATGATTTCCCCCTTTACTGCACCCTTCACCTCCACCGTGTGGATGGTCGACAGGGTTCATAACGATTCCGCGGACGGTGGGACGAATTCCCAACCAGCGCTTTCTACCTGCTTTTCCGTAGGAAATATTTTCATGTTCAAAATTGCTAACCGCCCCGATGCTCGCCATACAATCGATGAAAATCTTTCGGACTTCTCCAGAAGGGAGTTTCACCAACGCATAATTCCCCTCTTTGGCCATGAGCTGGGCAAAGTTGCCGGCACTGCGGGCTAGCTGCCCCCCTTTTCCGAGCTTGAGTTCAATATTATAGATGTTGGTTCCAACCGGGATATTTCTCAAAGGAAGCGCGTTACCTGGAAGGATATCAGCAGTTTCAGAGGAAAGAACCTCTTGCCCCACCTTCAACCCCTGCGGTGCAATAATGTATCTCTTCTCTCCATCGACATAGAACAACAACGCAATCCGCGCGCTTCGATTAGGATCGTATTCAATCGCTTTTACGATCGCAGGAATCCCAACCTTATCACGACGAAAATCAATAATCCGATAACGTCGTTTATGACCACCACCTATGTGACGGGTTGTGATTCGGCCATTGTTATTTCGGCCACCGCTTCGGGTGAGTTTGGCGAGCAATGCTTTTTCAGGAGTTCCTTTGGTCACTTCCGAAAAACTATCACCACTCATTCCTCGTCGACCTGGAGTCGTCGGGTTGTATTCTTTATTAGGCATAATTAAACACCTTCAAAAAGCTCAATCTTTTCTCCCCCACGTAGGGTGATATAAGCTTTTTTAAAATTCGACTTTTTCCCTAAATTTTTACCTACTCGTTTCATTTTTCCACGCACTCGAAGCGTACGAATCTGTTCGACATGAACATTAAACACTTTCTCAATCGCCTCTTTGATCTGAAACTTGTTTGCCTTCAGGTCGACTTCAAAGAGATATTGATTTCTTAATTCTCGAAGCCCAGTCCCTTTTTCGGTAATAAACGGGCGTTTTATAATCTGAAAATTTTGCATAATTATTGAAGAACCGTTTTAATTTTATCTAAAACCTTATTTAAACCTTCTTCGGTTAAAATGAGGTGGTCATATTTCAAGATATCATAAACATTAATTCCGTCGGACATCAGCACCTTAAAACTTTTTAAATTTCTTACCGACTTTTCTAAAGTCGGATTTTTGTCCCCAATGACGATCAGGGCTGATTGACAATCGAGCGATTTAAAAAACTCAGTTGCTTTCTTGGTCTTAATCTCTTTCCAAGAGGGATTCTCAATAATCTTAATTTTGTTTTCTTTATTCTTCAACGCAAACACGGTTTGCAGCGCTCGCCGCATTGCGGTTTTAGGAAGTCGAAAAGAATAATCTCGAGGATGCGGCCCAAATACCTTGCCACCCCCAACAAAGATCGGAGCTTTAATATCGCCATGTCTCGCATTTCCAGTCCCTTTTTGGCGATAAATCTTTTTGGTCGATCCTTGCACCATCCCACGAGTCTTTGTAGCATGAGTTCCGGCACGCCGACTCGCTAACTGGCTATTGATTACATAATACAGTAGCCCCCTTCGGATTGGGCCGGCAAAAAGAGCATCGGGAATTGTAATCTCTTTCGATTTCTTTCCTATCTGGTTGTAGACTGTTAATTCTGCCATAAAAATTACTCTGTTTTTGTCTCGCTGGTTTCGGCTTTTTTACTCTTCAATCGGTCTTCAAATCCTGCCTGCCCACTTCGAATCAGGACGATCGCATTTTTCCAACCTGGAACAGCCCCATGAACTACTAAAAGATTTTTTTCTGGATGGACGCCGAGTACTTTTAAATTTCTTACCGTCACTTGGTCGCATCCCATGTGCCCGGGCAATTTCATCAACTTAAAAACTTTTCCAGGATAAGTTCTCTGACCAATCGATCCAGTGGATCGGTGAAAGGTGGAACCATGACTTGCAGGTCCTCCAGCCTTCTTATGTCTTTTAATAACCCCCTGAAACCCTTTCCCTTTGGAAATAGAAGTGACTTCAATTAAGTCACCAACCTGAAAGGCCTCTACTGAAATTTTTTGCCCCAGGTTAAAATCTTCCGATTTTTGTACTCTGACTTCTTTAAGTACTCTAAAAGGACGTAGATTCTTTTTTTCAAAATGCCCTCGCGTGGCGCGATCAACTTTTCTAAAATCAATTTCTTCCAGGCCAAGCTGAACCGCATCGTATCCGGCATTGGCTTTGGTCTTTACTTGAGTGACGGTACATGGACCTACCTGCAGTACAGTTGCTCCAAAACTATCCCCCTCGGAGTTAAAATACTGAGTCATTCCAATTTTTTTACCAATTAATCCTGGTTTTATCTTTTTTTGGCTCATACCATTTTAATTTCAACTTCAACCCCCGCAGACAAATCGAGTCTCATCAAGGCATCAATGGTCTGTTGGGTAGGTTCGAGTATGTCTAATAATCTTTTGTGAGTTCTTACTTCAAACTGTTCACGCGACTTTTTGTCGACATGAGGAGACCGGAGTACGGTGTATCGTTCAATCTTCGTAGGCAAAGGAATCGGCCCCGCAATACGAGCACCAGTTCGCTTGGCAGTATCGACGATTTCTAAGGCTGATTGATCTAACAGCTTGTGATCAAAAGCCCTCAATCGAATTCGAATTTTTTGAGAATTTTCTTCAACCATATTTCTCGGACATCGGACACCGAACTTAGAACATCGTTTTATTCTTCACGATGCTCGATGCTCAATGGTCGATATTCTATTCAATAATCTCCGTACAAACACCAGCACCAACCGTTCGTCCCCCTTCACGGATTGCGAATCGCATCTCCTTCTCAAGGGCGACTGGGGTAATTAATTCTACTTCGACCGAAACGTTATCTCCAGGCATCACCATCTCCA
>JBGTGJ010000147.1:0-15221 GCA_041746775.1 bacterium | reverse complement strand
CGCAAACGATTCGGCCCCCCTGCTTTTGCGCCGGTGTTGCTGAACGTTGGAATGATTGTGGGGGCACTATGGTGGTCGAGATATTTTGAATACCGCTCTGTTGGAATTGCCTGGGGGGTTTTATTAGGTGGAGTGTTGCAGCTGGTGATTCAAATTCCATTCTTGTTAAAGGAAAATTTTCTTCCCAAGTTTCATTTCAATTTCAAGCATTCGGCATTAAAAAAAATTGGGCGATTGATGCTCCCAAGTGTTTATGGATCTGCTGTTTACCAAATCAATCTGTTAGCGATTACTTTTATGGCCTCGTTTCTACCGACCGGTGCGGTCAGTTATCTTTGGTATGCCGATCGCGTGATTGAATTTCCGTTGGGAGTGATTGCGATTTCACTGGCGACCGTAGTTCTACCCATTCTCTCCGAACATGCTGCAAATCACGATACTGCGAAAATGAAAGAAGCATTTCGAAAGGCGCTGGCGATGGCCTGGTTTCTGAATATTCCTGCTGCGATAGGGCTGATAGTTCTGGCTAAACCGATTATTTCAGTTCTTTTTTATCGCGGAGGATTTACTCAGGAGTCGACTTTCCTCACTGCCCAAACATTGCAATGTTTTGCGTTGGGACTCCCTTTTGTCTCGGCCACCCGGATTACTTCTTCCGCATTTTATGCGGTTCAAGAATCCAAAAAACCGGTCAAAGCTGCCAATATCGCTGTTTTAGTGAATGTGCTCGCCGGCTTTGCCCTGATCTGGCCGTTGCAACATCGTGGCTTGGCGTTGGGGGTCGCCCTTGGTTCAGTGGCTAATTTTTTGATGCAGTTGTTCGATTATCGAAAGCAGGTCGGAAGATTGGGGCTGCGCCGATTGACTCAATCTTTTCTAAAAATGTTTCTGGCTGCGCTGATCATGGCATTGGTTCTCATCGTAATTCAGCATTATTGGAATTGGACCTTTGCTCGATTTGCTTATCGGGCTACTTTTTTGGTCGCTCTGATGTTGATTGGAATGGCGGTTTATTTTCCGTTAGTGATGATTTTTAAGGTGGAGGAGGGGGAGATGTTTTTGAGGAAAGTTATTAAGAAGATTCATTAATCGAACATCGAATTTCGAACATCGAACATCGATTAATATTTTATAAAACTAGTCTTAAACGATGTTCGAAGTTCGATGTCCGATGTTCGATCCATCCCCTACGCATTCGCCGATTCACGTTTCTCCTGATAAATCTTCGTCAACTCTTCCTGCACATTTCGCGGCACCGGGGCATATTTTAGAAATTCCATCTGAAATTCCCCTTTCCCCTGGGTGCTACTGCGAAGGTCGGTGGAATAACCAAACATCTCCGAGAGTGGAACCTCCGCATCAATCTGAACATACTTATTCGTGGTCGAAGTTCCGAGAATGACACCGCGTCGTTGATTGATCTGCCCAACGACCGAGCCCTGAAACTCTTCGGGGGCCTGGGTTTGAAGCCTCATGATCGGTTCGAGGATAATCGGGCCGCATTGATGGTAAAATTCTCTCACTGCCGTCATTGCGCAGATTTTGAATGCCATTTCGGAGGAGTCGACATCATGGTAGGCGCCGTCATTAATAATTGCCCGTATTCCCACGACGGGAAATCCGATCAATAATCCTTTTTTCAATTGTTCCTGAAATCCCTTGTCACAGGCCGGGATAAATTCTCTCGGGATTTTTCCGCCGACAATCTCATCAACAAATTCATAGGTCTGCACGGCATCGGTGGGGAGCGGTTCAAAGACTCCGCAAATTTTTGCGTATTGTCCTGATCCACCAGTCTGTTTTTTGTGCTGGTACATGAAGGGGGTGTGTCGGGTAATTGTTTCGCGGTAAGCGACTTGTGGTTTTCCGGCGACCACTTCACAGGCGTATTCTCGTTTCATTCGCTCCAGGTAAATTTCAAGGTGCAATTCTCCCATCCCCGAAATAATCGTCTGGGCGCTCTCTTCATCGCGATGCACTCGGAAAGTTGGGTCTTCTTTGGAGAACCGATTTAACGCCTTGGAGAAGTTGGCTAGCGCCCCTTTATCTTTGGGGGCTACCGCAAGAGAGATAACCGCATTGGGAACATGCATCGAGGTCATCGTGTAGCGAATCGTTCCATCGGTAAAGGTGTCTCCCGAAGCACATTCCACTCCAAACATCGCCACGATATCTCCCGCCTGAGCGACATCGATGTCATTCATCTCATCGGCATGCATTCGAACCAGTCGTGGAATTTTCACCTTCTTTTCGTTGACCGAGTTGATGATCCAATCCCCTTTGGCCACCTTTCCTTGATAAATTCTCATGTAGGTAAGCTGACCGTAACGACCATCCTCAAGTTTGAAGGCAAGTCCAACAAACGGTTTTTCGGGAGTGGATTCGAGGACAACTTTTAATTCTTGGTTGCGCTGATCATGTGCTTCATTGAGAACTTGACTTGGATTGGGAAGGTAATGTCCCACTGCATCGAGCAGGGTTTGAACCCCTTTGTTTTTGTAGGCCGAACCCATCATGACAGGAATAAATTTGAGGCTTAAGGTCGCTTTCCGAATTGCCTGTCGAAGTAGTGTTGGGGAGACCTCTTTGTCTTCAAGATAGAGATGCGCGACATCGTCATCAAAATCTCCCATCGCCGCAATCAATTCGTGTCGGCGCTCTTGGGCCTCTTGAAGTAAAGCGGCTGGAATCTCTTCAATCCGAATTTTTTCTCCATTATCCCCATCGTAATAATATGCCTTCATCTCGACGAGATCGATGACCCCTTCAAACTTTTCTTCTGCACCGATCGGCAGGGCGATGAGGTGGGCATTATGACCAAGTTTGTCTCGCAATTGATTCATGCAACGAACCGGGTCTGCCCCAGCTCGGTCCATCTTATTGACGAAGGCGATGCGTGGAACATGGTATCGAGTCATCTGACGATCAACCGTGATCGATTGGCTTTGCACCCCTGAAACAGAACAGAGCACGAGGATTGCTCCATCCAAAACGCGAAGGGCTCGTTCCACTTCGATGGTAAAGTCGACGTGGCCGGGGGTGTCGATGATATTAATGACGGTATCTTTCCACTCGGCATAAGTGGCGGCGGACTGAATCGTGATCCCTTTTTCCCGCTCGAGATCCATAAAATCCATCGTTGCGCCGACCCCGGATTTTCCACGAACCTCTTCAATCTTGTGAATCTTCTTGGTGTAAAAGAGGATTCGCTCGGTGAGCGTCGTCTTTCCCGAGTCGATGTGGGCTGAGATTCCGATATTTCTAACTTTTTCGATATTGGTCATAATTAAACTCCATAAAAAAAAGGAGGCGCCTGATAGCCTGAAACTTATTTAAAAGTCGAGACAGATTTTCTGATTTTATTATATTTTTTCGGTCTTTTGTAGAGTAAAGAATTATTCTTCTTTAACCAAAACTTACTGTTTCCCCCGTCTGATTCACTAGCAATCACCCAAGTCGCAAGAAAATAAATATATTCAAACGACCATAAATTTTGTTGGCATCGGTCATTCAATTATTTCTCTGTAGTTTTTAATTCCCTTCAAACTTTTTACGAAGCGAACAAATTTGTTTGACACAATTTTGTATTTAGCATGAAAATGTACAAAATGATGACTGCCTTGTCCAACGCAAGGTAGAAAAAAGCATTTTTAATTCTTTATGGACCCAAGATTTCTTTGTGAGGAGGAAATTCATATGAATACTAGTAATCCTATAGTTCGAACCCAAACGGTGAGAGGTTGGTGTGCAAGAATTTGTTCTACTGCTTTGCTCGCCGCGCTTCTGGCCATAGCCCCATTCCACGCCGCAATGGCTCAGCTCGCACCAGACCTTGGTACGGCGGAGAGCTTCGCAGTACTCGGTGCCTCGACGGTGACCAATACCGGCCCGACCATCGTCACCGGAGACCTGGGGGTCAGCCCCGGCACAGCAATCACTGGTTTTCCTCCGGGGATCGTAATCGGAGGGACAATACATGCAGCTGATGCGGTTGCAGATGAGGCTCAGACCGATACCACTACAGCGTATAATAACCTAGCAGGCCAAGCGTGCGATTTTAATCTAACCGGACAGGATCTGGGTGGACTGACGCTCGTCCCTGGTGTTTATTGTTTTTCCTCCTCGGCTCAATTGACAGGAGCGCTCACTCTCGATGGTGAGGGGGACCCCGATGCGGTTTGGGTATTCAAGATTGGAAGCACCCTTACGACGGCGAGCAACTCCTCCGTGGTACTCATCAATGGTGCTCAAAATTGTAACGTTTTTTGGCAGGTCGGTAGCTCTGCGACTCTCGGTACAGAGACCACTTTTATAGGAAATATTCTCGCGCTAGCGAGCATCACCCTCACGACCGACGCAACGGTGTCCGGCAGGGCATTGGCGCAAAATGGTGCCGTGACGATGGATTCCAACGAGGTTGCCATTGCCGCTTGCGCTGTGCCACCAGTCATTCCCATCCCACCCACTCTTGGCAAGGCGTTTAGTCCGGCCACCATTGATGCGGGTGGTACATCGACCCTCACTATTACCTTGATCAATCCTGACGACACCAATGCTACCCTGACTGCGCCGCTCATCGACACATTGCCTACCGGGGTGGTGATTGATAGCCCTACCAATGCTAGCACTACTTGCAGCGGAGGGACCGTCACGGCTGTCGCGGGTGGCTCGACGGTGACTCTAAGTACGGGCTCAATTATTCCTGCCAACGGCTCATGTACGGTAACGGTGAATGTGACTGCGGAGAACGGTGGCAACTACATCAACTCACTGGCCATTGGCGCCTTGCAGACCAGCAATGGTAGCAATGCAGCTCCGGCCGTTGCGACCTTGACTGTCATCTCCGCGAGCATTCCACCCACACTCGGCAAGGAGTTTAGCCCGGCCATCATTAATGCGGGTGGTACATCGACCCTCACTATTACCTTGATCAACCCTGAAGACACAGTCGCTACCCTGACCGCGCCGCTCATCGATACGTTGCCTCCTGGCGTAGTGGTCGCCGCTACTCCCAACGCTAGCACTACTTGCGGTGGGACGGTTACGGCCGACGCGGGTAGCTCAACGGTGACCCTAAGTGCTGCAGGCTCGTCGATTCCGGCTGACAGTTCCTGTACAGTGACCGTGGATGTGACCGCGGCTAACGGAGGCAACTATATCAATTCTTTGGCCGCTGGTGCCTTGCAGACCAGCAATGGCAGCAATGCTGCTCCAGCCATCGCGACCTTAACGGTCATCCCCCCCACTGGACAAACGCCCATACTTAGCAAGGCCTTTAGCCCGGCCGTCATTGATGCGGGTGGTACATCGACCCTCACTATTACCTTAATCAACCCTGACGATACAGACGCCACCCTGACCGCGCCGCTCATCGACACATTACCCAGTGGCGTGGTGGTCGCCGCCATTCCCAACGCCAGCACTACTTGCAGCGGAGGGACCGTCACGGCTGTCGCGGGTGGCTCGACCGTGACTCTAAGTACAGGCTCAATTATTCCTGACAACGGCTCATGTACGGTGACGGTGAATGTGACCGCGGCTAACGGTGGCAACTACATCAACTCGTTGGCTGCTGGTGCTTTGCAGACTAGCAATGGTAACAATGCCGCTCCGGCCTTTGCGACCTTAACCGTTGTCTCCGAGAACATTGGGCCCACTCTCAGCAAGGCTTTTAGCCCGGCCACTGTCGATGCGGGCGATACTTCGATTCTCACTATTACCTTAATCAATCCTGACGATACAGACGCCACCCTGACCGCGCCGCTCATCGACACATTACCCAGTGGCGTGGTGGTCGCCGCCATTCCCAACGCTAGCACTACTTGCAGCGGAGGGACCGTCACGGCTGTCGCGGGTGGCTCAACCGTGACTTTAAGTACAGGCTCAATTATTCCTGACAACGGCTCATGTACGGTGACGGTGAATGTGACCGCGGCGGTTGCAGGTAGCTACTTCAACTCGCTGGCTGCCGGCGCCCTACAAACCAATAACGGGAACAACGCCGCTCCGGCCATCGCAACTTTGACCGTCATCCCGATCATCACCCCTGCGCTCAGCAAAGCGTTCTATCCCACCATCATTAAGGCAGGCGGAACTTCAACGCTTACGATTACCTTGAGCAACCCCACCAATATGGTTGCCACCCTGACTGAGCCGCTCATCGACACATTGCCCAGCGGCATGGAGATTTACGGTGACGCTAGCACCACCTGCATCGGCGGAACGCTCACGGCGGAGGTGGGTGAAACGACGGTGACCTTAAGTGCGGGTGCTACGATCCCAGCCAACGGTTCCTGTAAGATCACCATACGCGTGACCGCAGATAAACCCGGCAACTACACCAACTTGTTGGTAGTCGGCGCTTTGCAGACCGACCAAGGCAGCAATGTCGATGAGGCCGTTGCAACTTTGACTGTCAAAGACTGCAGCTGCAATAATATTTGCAAACCGAATATCTGCGGAGATGGCATTCCTGATTGTGGTATAGAAGAATGCGATGATGGAGATACCGATAACCGCGATTACTGTAAGAATGACTGCACGTTTAATCGATGTGGTGATGGTATCATCGAAAAAGGTGTTGAAGAGTGCGACGATGGCAACCTCAATAATGACGATGGTTGCAATTGCTTCTGCGAAATCGAGGGATGTCCCAACGATTGTCCTTATTCTGAATGCGGTAACGGCGTGAAAGAACCTGGTGAAGAATGCGATGATGAAAACCATGACGATGAGGACGCATGCGACAAAGATTGCTTTGATAACACTCATAACACGGGGAATCTCGGCGGTGGACAGAACAACGGATCTGCCGTTGCTGGAGGATGTTCCTTAGTTCGGCATAACAATCCTGCTGAACCCTTGTGGGCAATTTTACTAAGCCTAGTGCCTGTTATTTTGTTAGCAAGACGTTCCTTCAAGAACCAAACTCGTAACTAGTAAGCATGTTTTCGAACCCCTTGAGTTTTTTCGCTCAAGGGGTTTCTCTTTTATCGGCACGGCTGGGGAGAATTTTCCCTTGATTTTGGTGGTTGGCCATTCTAACCCAAAAATCCACAAAAAATTCGGAAAGTTATAAACGTTTATTCATTTTATGGAAGAAAACCTCTACTATCAACAACGCCTCGAAAAAGGGGAGCAGCTTCGTCAAAAAGGGATCAACCCTTACCCCAACGACATTGTCTGCACTCACACCACCAAACAAATTTTAGATTCTTACGACGCTCTCGACAAAGAAAAGTTGGAAGCACAAAAAGTCGAAGTTTCTATCGCCGGTCGCGTGATGTTCTTTCGTTCGTTTGGGAAGGCGGCCTTTGTCAAACTCAAAGATCGAGAAGGACAACTCCAAGCCTATATTAAAAAAGATGCCGTTGCACCGCAAGATTATGAGGTGTTTGAAAAGGTGGACATTGGAGATTTTCTGTCGGTGAAGGGGTATCTGTTTCGCACCAAGACGAATGAACTTTCCATCCATGTCGAAAGCCTCCGTCTCGTCGCCAAAACCCTCCAAACACTCCCTGAAAAATTTCACGGCCTCACCGATGTCGAGTCCCGCTATCGTCAGCGTTACCTCGACTTGATGATGAATCAAGACGTGAAAGAGGTTTTTCTAAAACGGTCGCAGATTATTCAGAAGATTCGGCAATATTTTTCCTCTCGTTCCTTCGTCGAAGTGGAAACTCCGATGATGCAGCCGATTCCGGGTGGTGCGGCAGCTCGACCATTTGTGACTCATCATCATGCGCTCAACATGGATCTTTATCTGCGGATCGCTCCGGAACTTTATTTGAAAAGATTGTTGGTGGGAGGGATTGAGCGGGTTTTTGAAATTAATCGGAATTTTCGGAACGAAGGGATTAGTATTCAGCACAATCCGGAATTTACGATGTTGGAGTTTTATCAGGCGTATGCGAATTATGAAGATTTGATTTCCTTGACCGAAGAACTATTCGACCAACTCGCGATGGAGGTTTGTGGTAGCTCTGAAATTACTTATCAGGATGCAAGGATCTCCTTCAAGGCACCGTTTAACAAGATGACGTTGCATGATTCCCTCGTGAAAGTAGGGGGTGTTGATCCAGTGATTCTCACTTCGCGAGAGAAGGCGGCGCAATTTGCTAAAACTTTGGATATTCAACTCAAGAAGTCGAAGGAAGGGTTGGGGGCAATCCTCACTGAGATCTTTGACAAGATCGTGCAACCTAAGTTGATTCAGCCGACTTTTATAACTCAATATCCAACAGAGGTTTCTCCTCTCTCCCGGCGAAATGAAAAAAATCCTGAAGTGACTGATCGATTTGAACTTTTTATTTATGGTCGTGAAATTGCGAATGGGTTTAGCGAACTCAACGATCCGGTCGATCAGAAAGAACGATTTCTCAAACAAGTTGCGGCGCGTGATGCGGGTGATGAAGAGGCGATGTATTTCGATCAGGATTTTATCACGGCGCTGGAGTACGGGATGCCGCCGACCGCAGGGGAAGGGATTGGAATTGATCGTTTGGTGATGTTGCTCACCAACCAACCTTCGATTCGAGATGTGATTTTGTTTCCGCATATGAGAAGTAAATAGACAGACCACGGACAACAGACCAGGGACCACGGACCAGGGGACGGGGATTTTAGGTTCCCGGTTTTTGGTCCGTTGTCTGTGGTCCGTTGTCCGTGGTCTATTCTCCAATGACCCCTCAATCCTTCCTCGCCCTCAAATTCCTCTCCAGCAAACATCGAAGTTTTCTCGTCTCCTTTCTCACTCTGATGGCACTCCTCGGAGTGGTCGTTTCCGTCGCTGCATTTCTAGTAGTGCAGGCGGTGATGCTGGGGTTTAGCCATGATTTGCGGGATAAGATTTTGGGTTTTTCTCCACATCTTTCCTTTTATCTTTCTCCATCAGCCAACGCTGAGTCTGTCTTACAACAGCTTCAATCCCACACCGAGGTAAAATCGGTGGAACGGTTTCTAGAAGGGGAGGCGATCCTTCAGTTTAAAGAGGAGGTGTTGGGGGTGAAGGTTCGCGGGGTTGATCTTCAAAAAAATTCTCTCTCCCATCGGCTACCGGTGAAATTCGAAGAAGGGGAGGAGTGGAGCTCGCTTCACGCCAAGGGGGAAAATCTACCTGGTGTGATGTTGGGAAAAGAGTTGGTCGCTGCGGAAGGGATTTTTCCTGCACTCTATGATCAAGTGAAGTTGATTTATCCATTAGGAGAAGTCGGGCCGACGGGCGAGTTGGAGCCGGTGGAACGATCGTTTCGTATCATCGGAACTTTCAAGTCGGGATATTACGATTATGACAGTAAAATGTTGCTTGCCGATATTCATGAAGTGGAAAGACTTTTTTCCGATCAAATCCAAGAACGTTATGGAGTTTATTTAAAAAATCCCGATCAGGCAATAGCGCTGCAATCCGTTCTGCAAAAAAATCCCGAGATCCAAAACCTACAAATCTGGAGTCAGCAACAACATCGTCTTTTCTCTGCCCTCAAATTAGAAAGAATCGGGATGAGTATGGTATTGGGGCTAATGATGTTGCTCGCCTCTTTTAATATCATCTCAATGTTGTTTCTCGTGGCACATGAGCGGAGGAGAGAGATCGCGGTTTTAAAATCGATTGGGATGTCGGATAAAAAAATCAAAGGGATATTTTTGCGAGCCGGTTTCTGGATTGGAACCTTAGGAGGGATCGTCGGAGTTGTTTTAGGGATATTTCTCTGTCGTTGGATTGCGACCGCCAAGATTCCGCTTCCTACGCCATATTATTTAGATGCGTTACCGGTCGATCTTCGATGGATTTCGGTCGTGTTAACCTTTGGATTGGCGATTCTCCTCGGCGTTCTCGCGGCAGTTTTTCCAGCGCGCGAAGGGGAAAGGTTTTCGATTATTGAAGCGTTGAGATGTGAATAGGCATGTGGATTGAAAAACTATGAATTGGACCCTTTTCCTCGTTAAAAAATATCTCTCCCTCAATTCCAAAAAAGGGATGCGCTTTATCGTTCGTCTTACCGTATTCGGAGTCATGCTCGGAGTGGCGACCCTCACGTTGACTCAGGCGGTGTTATCCGGATTTCAAAAAGAATTTAGAAAAAGCATTTTAGGTTTTAATGCACACCTCGTCGTTCTGAAACAAGGGGAGATGGATCATCCGCAACAAGAAGCGGATAAGATCAGGAATATTCTCAAAGACAAAGAGGTTGCTTCGACCCCTTTTCTTTACCGAGAAACGCTGCTGATCCATCAAGGGAAGGTGAAAGGGGGCGTATTAAAAGGAATCGATCCCTTGACCTTTCATCAGGTCTATGGTGTAGGGGTGCGCTCTCTGCAAACGGGGCAACAGGTTGGAAATGTTGAAGAATTGTTCCGCGTTTCTACAAAATATCCACGCATTATTTTGGGAGAAAATTTAGCTGGTGAACTTGGGGTTTCTGCAACGAACCCTTTAGTCAAAGTGTATATCGCAACCCATGATGCCAAAAGTTTTCAGTGGTTTGAAGTCGTGGGACTTTTTTCATCAGGGCTTTATGAGTTTGATCGTAATTTTGCTTTTGCAGAGCTGTCGGCGCTTCAAGAGATATTTTTAGCTTCAGGGAAAGTTTCTGGGATTGAGATGACGTTGCGTCATCCTGAAGAAGCGGACGAGCTGGCTTCTTTGGTTCAGAGAAAATTAGGAATTCCCTATGAAGTCGTCAGTTGGCAAAAGTTGAACGCCCCGCTATTCCAAGCCCTGGAGATTGAGCGGGGGATGTTTTTTATCATCATGACGATGGTGGTGGGGGTTGCCTCTTTCAATGTGGTTGGAATTATCCTGTTGATGGTGTTTGAGAAAAGCCGCGAGATATCCATCTTGCGTGCTTTGGGTGCCAGTTATCGATCGATCAAAAGGTGGTTTGCATTACAAGGTTTCGTACTAGGTGGGATCGGAGTACTGGGAGGCTTAGTTTTGGGTTGGTTGATCGCCGAGTTGTTAAAATATTTTCCGATTTTTAAATTAGAGAAGGAGATTTACCTGGTCGATAAACTTCCGGTTCAATTCTCCTTAGGATTGGCTCTGTCAATCGTCGGAGCAGCTTTACTCATCATTTATCTATCGACCCGAATAGCGGTGAGCCGAATTGAGAAATCTCCGTTGGATTTATAAATAGGTTTTCATGTCCTCTTTACTCAAGGCGAAGAACTTACATAAAAGCTACACCACCTTTTCTCCTCCTCTCGAAGTTTTATGCGGGATCGATTTAGAGGTGAAGGTGGGGGAGAGTTTGGCGATCCTCGGAGCTTCCGGTGCCGGGAAGTCCACGTTGTTACATATTTTAGGAACATTAGATAAGCCAGATGCCGGAGAAGTGACGTTGGAGGGGAACAACCTCTTTCAATTAAAATCAGATCAGCTTTGCCAGTTTCGAAATCAGACGATGGGGTTTGTGTTTCAGTTTCATCACCTCTTTCCCATCCTGACGGCACAAGAAAATGCGATGTTGCCCAAACTGATCTCCGGTGAATCGAAAGAAAAATCGCTTAAAGAGTCTAGTTCCCTTTTATCGGAACTTGGTCTAGGGGGTCGTCTACATCATCGCCCTGATCAGCTTTCCGGGGGTGAGCAACAAAGAGTTGCGATCGCAAGAGCCCTCATGATGAAGCCAAAGATCTTGTTTGCCGATGAGCCAACAGGAAATCTAGATAGCGAAACAAGTGAAGCGGTGATGCAGGTGATGTTAGACCTTCATCGCCGTTATCAAACTGCACTGATCTTAGTAACGCACAATGAAAGGCTAGCCGACCGTCTCTCCAGAAAATTGTGGATGAAAGATGGCCGGTTGGTAGCTGCATGATTTTTAAAAAAATAAAAACTGCTCCTATTCAGCTGCTGATGGCATGCTTTGTCTTCTTGACGGCTGCTTTTCTTTTCTCCTCCACCTCTCACGCTCAAGAAAAAATTACTTCGGTTTCTATCGAAGGGAATCGCACCGTTGAGCCGGGGGTTGTTCTTGCCGAAATTCATACTCAACAGGAAAGTGCCTATGACCGAGCCAAGGTTAGTGAAGATATTGCCAGAATCTATAAGTTAGGTTTTTTCTCAGACGTTGAAGCTCAGAAGGTGGCGGGGCCAGGTGGGGTGAAGGTTATTTATCATGTGAAAGAGAAGGCCCCCATTTCGCGTATCGTGATCGAAGGAAATAAAAAAGTTCAAGAGTCAAAGATTCGTGAAGCGATTACCATCAAAACGAATGCTCCAGTCGATTCTAAAAAATTGGCAGAGTCGAGAGAAAAAGTTCTACAGCTGTATTCCAAAGAAGGTTTAGGTTCTTCAGTCATCGATACTTTTGTCCGTGAGAAAGATGGGCAACAAGAATTGGTTTTTAAAATCGATGAAGTGAAAGGGGCAGCGGTTCGAGAAATTCGATTTGAAGGGAATACGGTATTCAGTGATCGCCAACTGCGTGGATTTATCCGCACCAAAAAGAAAACCCTTGTCTCTTTTTTGACCGGTTCTGGAAAATACCAAGAAGAGTTAATCGATCAAGATGTAGCGATCATTAACTACCATTATCTCGACAAAGGTTATTTAAAGGCCAGGATAGGTTCCCCCAAAGTTGAGGTCTCCAAAGAAAAAAATGGGATGATTTTGACTTACAATATTGATGAAGGGGATCAATATCGCATTGGCGAGATCAGTTTTGAAGGGGATATTCTCACCACCAAAGAAGAATTGATCAAGATGCTCAATACGATGAGCGGAAATGTCTACAGTCAATCGATTATTGAAGCTGACCTGCAAAGACTCAACGAATTTTACGGAAACCAGGGGTACGCCTTTACCAACATCAATCCCCAAACCGGTCTTCATGAAGATGTTAAAACTTCGGATATCCGTTTCGTCATCGAAAAAGGGCCCAAGGTCTTCGTCGAAAAAATTAACATTACGGGCAACACGACGACGCGAGACAAAGTCATTCGTCGTGAACTGAAAGTGGTTGAAAACAGTCTTTACAATGAAAGCTTGGTTCGTCTTTCCAAAAGAAAACTTGAGCAGCTTGGTTTTTTTGAGACGGTCGAAATTTCTACTCCGAAAGGATCGGCCGATGACAAGCTGGTGATGAATGTTCATGTCAAAGAAAAATCGACTGGAACCTTCAGTGTAGGGGCAGGGTTTAGTTCTTCCGAAAGTTTCTTATTTACTGCCTCAGTTTCTAAAAATAATTTCCTCGGACTAGGTGTGAGTGGAGCGTTGAATGCCGAATTTTCCGGTAAGCGGCAGCAGTTTTCCTTTAACTATGTCGACCCTTACTTCTTAGACACCAACTGGATTTTCCAAGCCAACGGGTTTCGTATCAGTAGCAATTATGAAGATTTTCGCCGTAAGTCGTTTGGAGGGGAGCTTGATTTTGGACGACGAATTTTCGACTTTACCTCGCTGAGTGTGGGGTATCGAATCGAAGATGTTCGATTAGATGATTTTGACTTGATCGTTCCCGAATTCTTTCGTGAAGATGCCAGTGGGTTGACCTCAAGCCTGGTATTCCAATTAACCCATGATACGCGAAATAATCCGATCATCACGACCAAAGGAATCTTCGGAAATGTGACAGCAGAATATGCAGGAAATGGTCTAGGAGGAAATGTCGACTTCTTCCGAGTGAACGGGAATTTCCGATACTACCTTCCCTTATGGAAAAACTCGGTGCTCAAGGCGAATGCTCGTATGGCCTATATTAGATCTTTAAATGATGAACCGGTTCCTCTGTTCGAACGTTTTTTTACAGGGGGTATCAATTCACTACGAGGTTATGAGTTTAGAACGGTTGGGCCCAGCATCACGATCCCCGATGGGATTACTGGCAATGACGAAGATTTCGTGTTTGGTGGTGATAAGCTCATGGTTTTTAATTTGGAGTATGAATTTTCGCTCTATGATCCTGCAGGATTTCGTGGCGTCGTATTTCTCGATGCCGGTAATGCATTTGCAGAAAATGAAGATTTTAACCCCTTAGATCTTCGCAGTGACTTCGGGGCGGGGTTCCGATGGAATTCGCCGTTTGGTCCCTTGCGGTTTGAATGGGGGTTCCCGTTCAAGCGTAAGGAAGGGGAGAAGAGAAGTGTCTTCAATTTTTCGATTGGTTCTTTTTTCTAGCTAGATTTTTTAATTACAAAAAGGTTGGTTTTGTTTAAGGTTCTTTAAATTTTATTCCTTATAAAGGAGGCTGTAAAATGATGCGCAAGTGGAAGATGATTCTTTTTGTTCTAATACTCACCGGGGTACACGGCATTGCCGAGGCTCAAACTCTCAAAATTGGATTAATCGACTTTCAACGGGCTTTAAATGAGGTCGAAGAAGGGAAGCGAGCTAAGGCGCAATTAAAATCCCAATTCGAGGCAAAACAGCGCACTTTGACTTCTCAACAAGATTCCCTCAAGGGATTACGTGATCAATTAGAAGGGCAACGAGGGACTTTAAGTGCTGAGGCGATGAAGCAAAAAGAGGCTCAATACCGCGACCAAATTATCGCATTGAATAAGAGCCTTGCCGATTCTCGCAGTGAAATTGCTACCAAAGAGGCAGAGCTTACCCAGGCGATTGTGACTAAGTTGCGCGGCGTGGTTCGGTCGATTGGGCAGCAAGAAGGGTTTAATCTTATTTTTGAAACCTCTCAAGATGCGGTATTGTATGCTCCTCAAGCTATTGACTTAACACCCAAGCTGATTCAGGCGTATAATTCGGGTGCGAGATAATTCGTTACCTTTAGAGTGTATTCATGGGATTAAACCAAGAACTTTTAGATATTTTGGTATGCCCCCGTTGCAAGGGGAAGGTGCAGTTTGATCCCAAAAAGCAGGGGCTAGACTGTTTGCACTGCGAGGTGGTCTATCCGGTTGAAAATGATATTCCGATTATGCTGGAGGATGAAGCGTTTCCTTTAAATGAGGGAGGTGACACGATGGCGGCCGACAAACGAAAAATCGCAATTTTTGAAATCACCGAAGGGAAACATAAAGGGGATGTCATTAAATTACCGGTCGGTTCATGTAAGGCGATTGGGCGAAGTCTGGACGATTTAAATAAGACCGAGGTGTTTAGTCTCGACTTCACGATGTCTTTAGATGATTTTACCAAAAAGCTGATCTTAAATTACGTCTCTCAAAAATTTCAGCCCGAAAAAAAACCGGTTCAAGAAACCGCCTCCGACAAGATTGGTGGCTTTAAAAGGTTGCCCGATCTTATTTTGAATGATCCA
>JBGTGJ010000146.1:0-5960 GCA_041746775.1 bacterium | reverse complement strand
TAATCTCCGTTGGGGGGGGTGAAACTTTTTTTGCGGTGAAAAAAATGTTTCACCCGCCCGTCCAAATTCACAAACAGGCACAAATTTCCCTTAATCTCCTCCAAGGACGCGGAACTTTCCTCCAACATTTCGAATACTCCTCCACCCAAATCCTCCCCAATAGCTTTGACTCCAAAATGATCGCCCCCATGCTGGTCGCAACCATGGCGGGAGGACTAGCCGGAACTTGGGCATTAGGACGAATCGTTGTAGGAAAAGGGTTGTCGCAATTCCTACCTAGAGTATTTCAACAAGGACTTGGGGCCCGATTCGCTGCTGCCTCTTTTAGTTTAACCATGGAGACCCCCACTTTCTTCATCGGTAATCACCTGGCACGAAAAATCGCGGGAGAACGTTCCCCTTCCGATCTACAAAGTATTCTCAAGGAAGGTTTGAGCACGGGCATCACGCTCGCCACCATGAAGTCGTTTGGTTTTCTCGGAAATCAAGCCTTCCTCAAACTTCACCATTTTAACGAACTAGGACTCCCCAAACTACAGGGGATGATGTGCTTCAATCAGGTGATGATCCCGTATACCTCGATGTATTTGGGGATGTTGGCTGCACACCGAACGGAACAAAAACTCAATCTTCGCCATGAGACCAACGGCTTCGCGGCAGCTGTAGGAACTTTTGAGTCACTGGCTAGTCTTTCGATCGGAGGGAAGGCGGGACATTTTATGTTGGGAAGAGGAGTCGCGGAATTTCAACAGAAGTTAGGAAGGCAAGCCAATATCTACACTAATTATTTGGAATCTCGTAATTGGAATATTTTTTCAAATTCACCCGAACCACTCTTGGTCACCGCAGGAGCTTCAAAAAAATCCAAAATATCTGATGACCCAGCCCATCTAAACAACCATGCCATGGCCGCAAATGTCCCAAGAGGTGGTGCAAAATTACCGTCACTAAAAGCCATTAGAACCCCTGAACAACAAAAAATCTATCTCGAAGCATTGAAGTTTCTCTATCAACAGGCCATCAACGAGCAGAGGAACTTTTCAGATAAAATCAATCCAAAGATTTTGGAAAACTTTTCTCAAATTATCGCGACCCTTTCAGCTCAAGATATTTTATCCCTAGCGGAAAATTTTCGAAGCGAATTTAAGCACCCAAATACTAATAATCGACGGAATGCGGTGGCACTTTTGGGTGTAATTGTCCCACATTTGGAAGAGTCGACCCGGTTAGACTGGTCACTCAAGATTGAAGCGCAATTAGCGGATCCCACCTGGCCCGTAGCGATAAGTGCGAGTGAAGTGCTAGGTAAAATCACCCCCCTTCTCAATGCAATGGATCGTCTTTCGCTAGCCCACAAGGTAGATAAACGTCTGGCGGACCCGAAGCAAAAATTACACATCGAATCAACAAAGGCTTTCTTGGCAATCCTGCCTCAATTGGAAATCAAGGATCAGGACCTATTCATAACAAATGTAAAAAAAAGGTTGGGCCACAGAAATGTGGAAGTATCGAATAGGGCGATCAATATTGCACAAGCGCTCATTCCAATTTTAAAAAAGGGGGAACTACTGTCATGGGCATTAGAAATTGAGAAGGGGGGAGGAGGTAAAACCGATGCCTTAAAAGAAATGATTCCTCTTTTGAAAATGGAAGAGCGCTATTTTCTGGCTTCTAAAATGGAGGAAGGTTTAAAGAGCGAAAACAGTGGCATGCGTGAAGCGACTTTGGGTGCCTTAAAAAATATTGTTCCTCACTTGGAGCAAAGAGATTACTTAGAGTGGGTCCAAAAAATTGAGAGCGGATTAGTAGACAATGTGTGGGAAGTTCGTAGGCAAGCCCTATGGAGCTTGGCCTGCCTAATCTCTCATTTAAAACCACAGGATCGCCAAAGTCGCATTGATAAAATAACCGAGCTTTTATCCAATCCAGATCTGAGTGTCCAAGATGAAGCTGTTTTTGCTTTGAGTCTAGTTTCGTGGAAAACAGGAATCGAAGGAATCAATCTTCTCGATGTCACACTCAATTTAGAAGAATCACTGAGGAAATACGGAGGTCAACTAAAAGGTCTAACTTTACATAATTTGACCAGATTTCTTTCGCCAAAAGACCTCTTCAGTCTTGTTTTGAAAACTGAAGAGCGATTGGCTGAGCCAACTGAAATAAATCTTGAAAAAGTATTAGGACTTTTTGAGAAAGTTTTCGATGATGCAATCATTAGTCGACTGAAAGCCAAAGACCGACTGGTTTTGGCACTCAAAATTGAAAAACGGTGTTGCCACCAAAGTTCGAATGTCCGGCAAAATTTATTGAAAGTTTTGCAATTATTTATCCCTCTCTTGCCCTCAAAAGATCTGCTTAAACTTGCACTACAAATCAACGAAAACCGAAATGACAAAAGACCTGAGGTCCAAACTTATGTGACAAAGTTTTTAGAAGAAATAATCCCCAAACTCGAATCTAAAGATCTACTGGTTTTGGGATTAAGATTTAAACATCATGTAAAAGCCGCGTCAAAAAAGAAACTGATACACTAGTAAGGTTTAAATGCAAAGAAACAGACTATAAAAAATTTCTTCAAAAAAATATTGTGTGCTGTTTTTTTGGGAAGCGATTCTAGTGATATGGAAAAAATCCTTAACAAAAAAAAGATAAAAATATTAAGAAACTTTTCTAGCATCCCATCGAAACCTTGGTAATATATTCTTACCCGGAAAGGATCCTTCCTATGAAACCAAGATTCCCCTCCCTAAAAAAAATAATTTCTTTATTGTTGATCTGCTCGATTCCCCTTTTATCCGCTTGTGGAAATGACGGTGAGCCATTCGAAATGGATATGAGCTCCACCATGGTCGTGGGAGATCCTGAGCCCGCCGCCTCTACCAGCGCGAAAGCGATCCTCAATCCTTCCCAACAAGAGGTGGATGGAATCATGGAGGCGGTCATTACCAATGAACTAAGTGATCGATTTGAGATTGAGGTATTAGCGGTCAATATGACAGCAACCTTCCCGGATGTGGGAGAGATACGCTTAGTGCTAAATCCCAACTTTGAATCGTCAGGAACGATTTTTAAATTGAACAGAAATAACAACCTATTCGGCATGCACAACTTTAATCTAAACCTGATTATTGAAACCCCCGACCAAAACTTAACCCTCGATGATCTAACATTAGAAAACAACACCGCTGTTTTACCAGTCGTGGGTGATCTTCCGTTATTAAATTTTTTTGTGAACGATCAGCCTAAGCAACTTGACATCTTACAGTTAGAATTAACCATCCCCTCAAACTTGGTCATCACCACGGACGATCCACAATAACTATGGCAACTTCTCTACACGAACCGGTGCAAAACGAGTATCTGACCCGTGCTTTTGAATTGATGTCTGAAAAAGACTTCGAAAGCGCCGAGCTAGAGCTCAACCATGGTCTCGATGAAGCCCAGTTGGAAGAAGATAAGGTCCTCACCGCACTTTTTTATTCGACACTGGGAGTGCTGTATAAAATCAAAAAACAATTCCCCAAGGCATGGAAATTTTACGAAAAGGCTGAAAAACTTTTACCCGATGATCCGTCCCTCAAGCTCATCTCGGCTCGACTACTCATCGAAGTATTCGGTCAATTCGATCCTGCGATCCGTCGCTGTCAAAAGGTGATCGACCTGAGTCCGAAAGATCCCCCTTTCTTGCATCAGGCAGAAATGGCGATGGGTTTGGCTTATCTGAAAAAAGGGGAACGTTCGAAGGCGTTGGAATTTTTACAAAGAGGAATGGAAAACGATTTTGCGGGATTGGTTTCGGCAGGAAATATCGACATGAAACTTCTCGAGGCACTGCTCAAAAAAAATCTGGCGGCCGAGGAATGCAAAATCTATCTTGAAAAAGCGCTCGCTTTTGCTACAAAAACCGGCGAATTAGCGTATATCCAACGTTTTCAAAAATTACTAAATTTTATGTAGGGGCGATACCTTGTGCCTGGCCTGAGCCACGTCGAAGGGTTCGCCCGCCTGCACGGAGCGTCTCTTATGCACTTCACTCCCAACCGCCTCGAAGACCATTGGTTAAAAATCAAACCACTGATCCAAAAAGAATGGAGCCTCTTGGCCGATAGCGATCTTGACGCGATCGATGGGCACTTCGACGTATTGATAACGCTGATCCGACAACGATATGGTGGACGGGTGGAGATCGTGCAGGAGGCTGCCATTCGCGACACCTTGAATCGTTTGCTGGCGAAGGTCGAAGGCTGAGATCTTTCACATAGAATGGATCCTGGATTTCTCCAGGATGACAAATCCGCCTCGTGTCATCCTGGAGAAATCCAGGATCCATTTTCTACATAGCCTCCCCTCCCCTTTCCCGAAATCCTCTTGAGTTTTCCACAGGGTCCCGATACACACCCTAATTCCCCAAAAATCGACTTTGGAGGTTCCCAAATCGAACGTAAATCGATAATAATGATAGTTCCCCTTAATCTTTTAACACGGATATCATGAATGAAACTCGACACTAAAACCCTTTATGATCCTTCCTATGAGCGTGATTCCTGCGGCACCGGTTTTGTCGTTAAGATCGACGCTACCCCTTCTCACCAAATTTTAGAGATGGCCCTCACCGCCGTCACCAATCTCACTCATCGCGGTGCGGTCTCAGCCGACCGAAAGACCGGGGATGGAGCTGGAGTTTTGACGCAGATCCCACGAGAGTTTTTTGCACGAGAAATTCAAAATGATGGGGACGCACTAGAAGAGATGGAAGACCTCGGCGTTGGGATGATCTTCTTTCCTCAAGATGCCGACCTTCGAGAAAAGTGTCGCGCCTTTATTGAAGACTTTGTGTTGGCGCATGAACTGCAGTTATTGGGTTGGAGAAAAGTCCCGACCGATCCGGCGGCGCTAGGAGAGCAGGCACAACGGGCTATGCCGGTGATTGAACAGGTGATGGTCGCGCGCAGTCGAAGTATCTCGAAAAAAGATTTTGAAAAGGTTCTCTTTTTAGTCCGCAAATCATGTGAAAAGATGGCGCTCGATTATTCGATTCAAGATTTTTACATCCCCAGTTTTTCTTCACGTACCATCGTATACAAAGGGCTACTCGTCGCCCCCCAACTCAAGAATTTTTATTTGGATCTCAACGATCCTCTTTATAAAACCGCCTTTGCCATCTTCCATCAAAGATTTTCCACCAACACCTTTCCTACCTGGCAACTGGCCCAACCTTTTCGGATGCTCGGTCATAACGGCGAAATCAACACGATCCAGGGAAACCGAAGCTGGATGCGGGCGCGCGAGCCAGAGTTAGATCAATTGCTGTGGGCCCAAGATCCCGAGGTGTTAAAGCCAATCATTCTGCAAGGGGGAAGTGACTCGGCAAGTTTAGATAACGCGCTGGAAGCGATCGTCATGGCAGGGCGAGATGTGCTCTTGGCCAAATCGATTCTCCTTCCTGAAGCATGGGAAAACATGCCGCACATCACTCCGGAGAAAAAAGGATTTTTTGAATATCATTCTTGTCTCATGGAACCATGGGACGGTCCCGCCGCTATCACCTTTAGTGACGGCAACCGAGTGGGAGCGATCTTGGATCGAAACGGATTGCGCCCGGCACGCTACGTTTTAACCGAAGATGGAGTGATGATCTTGGCAAGTGAAGTCGGCGTGATTCCAGTCCCTACCAGCAAGATCATCCGAAAAGGGAGATTAGGACCAGGGCAAATCATCGCCGTCGATCTACAGGAACAAAGAGTTTTAGAAGATGAAGAGATCAAAGAGCAGTTGGTTAAAGGTAAACCATATACCCGTTGGGTTGAAAAGGGGCTCGTCCGTTTCTCCAGTCGCCCACGCTCTCCACAATTGGTCACCTCCCATTGGAGTGAGGAACAGATTCAACGCCACCAGCTCGCCATGGGATATACTCAAGAAGAGCTGGACATGCTGATCAAAGGGATGGCGACCGAAGGGCA
>JBGTGJ010000145.1:0-9766 GCA_041746775.1 bacterium | reverse complement strand
TTCAAAAGTAAACCGACCACTTCATCCACCTGGTTGGGTGTCGCCACCCCAATCGTATCCCCAATGGAGAGTTCATCCACCCCCATCTCTAACAGCTCCCGAGCAACACGAAGCACAGCATCAGGGGAAATTTTTCCTTCATAAGGACAACCAAAACAGGTGGAGATATACCCTCGCACCCAAATCTTATTTTCTTGGGATTTTTGCACTAATTTTCGAATATCTTGCAGCGACTCTTCAATGGTGCGGTTGATATTCTTTTTATTGAATGTCTCAGAAGCGGCGGTGAAGACTGCGATGGCGTTGACGTCGCATTGCAATGCTGCTTCCATCCCCTTATCGTTAGGCACTAGAGCGATATATTTTACGCCGGGCTTTTTGGAAATTCCGCGGTAGACTTCCGCTGAATCCCCCATCTGCGGAACCCACTTGGGGCTAACAAAAGAGGTCGCTTCAATGCGGGTGATCCCAGCATCCACTAATGATTCGATAAAAGAGATTTTTTGCAGGGTAGGAACGATCCCTTTTTCGTTTTGAAGACCGTCGCGGGGGCCGACTTCGGTGAGAATCACTTTGGAAGGGAGCTGTTGCATTGGAAGAGTCTAGCCTAAGATAGAAAGGAAAAAAAGTTTGTATTTTCGTTAAACTTTACTTCCCTCCACTAATCTTCACCAATTCCACCTCATGCCCCACTCGATCCCCTTCTTTAAAATAAATCTTCTCCACCGCTCCATCTTCCGGAGCCAAAACCTTATGCTCCATTTTCATAGCTTCGAGGATCATGAGGAGATCCCCTTTTTTCACGTTGTCCCCTGCTTTCACCAACACCTTCACGACCTTTCCTGGCATTGGAGAAACCAACGAACCGGCGACGTGATGTTTAGCAGCCGATCGTTTGGAGCTTTGACGACGGAGGCGAAAATTCCCTTCGGAAAGATGAAGATCAATAAAATCTGGTGAAGAGAAAAAAGAACCTTGGACGATTTGCTCTCCAACCTTGATAGAAAAATTGGGAGCGGAAAAAGCGAGAATCTCACCAGAATAGGAATGATTGGAAACTTTGAGATCAAAATGATTTCCGTTTTTTTGAAATTCTACCGGAATAATTTGGTCTTTAATTTTAAATTCAGATTTCATGATAAAATATTTTTATTCAGGCGTTTTTGAAACCTTGCAATTGAGGAGTCAAATGATCTTCAATCATATCTGTAGGAGCGGACGGCCGTGCACCTCTACTGCCGCCGCCAGCCAACATGGCGATTCCATATACTATCGAAGGAACATTCTCTGCCTTCCGCAATTCTAAATACCCCCCCATTAGCTCAGCAACGGTATGAGTATGATATCTTCCGTCTTGGAAAGGCTTGGAATTGAGCGTGTATCGTAAAAAATCTAAATTATGCTTAGTTCCAAGTAAGACATAATCTCGAAGTAACGCATCCATCTTTTGCAGCGCCTCTTTTCGATTGGATCCATACACAATCAACTTCGCCAACATCGGATCGTAGAGTGAAAGAATCGGATGTCCTTCTTGTAGAGCGGAATCGATTCTAACTCCCGGTCGCTGCGGTTCACGCAAAACTCCAACCGTTCCTGCCGCCGGAAGAAACTCGTTTTCGGGATCCTCCGCATAAAGTCGACACTCGATGGAATGACCGCGCTGAAAGATCGCTTCTTGCTGGATAGGAAGATCATGCCCCTCCGCAATCATAATCTGCGCCTTCACTAGATCTATCCCTGTCACCCACTCCGTCACCGGATGTTCGACCTGAAGCCGAGTGTTCGCCTCTAAAAAATAAAAATGGTCTTTGGGATCGACAATAAACTCGAAGGTCCCTGCAGAACGATATTTCCCTTTTTTAGCAAGACGCAGTGCCGCTTCACAAATTTCTTTCCGGAGTTTGGAGGAAATCGACGGGGAAGGAGATTCTTCAATCATCTTTTGATGACGACGTTGGACGGAACATTCACGCTCAAAAAGATGCACGATGTTTCCGGATTCATCTCCTAAGATCTGCACCTCGATGTGGCGAGGCTGCTCAATATATTTTTCAAAAAAGATCGTCTCATCTTTAAAAAAGGCCAAGGCTTCTCTTTGCGCAGATTGAATGGAGGATTCTAACTCACCTTCGGCATGCACCACTCGCATCCCTTTGCCACCCCCTCCTGCTGCCGCTTTGATGAGAAGAGGATAGCCGATCTTTTCGGCCGTTTTCTGCAATTCTTTTCCTTCCAACATCTTCCCTTGATAACCAGGAACCGTGGGAACCTTCGCCTGCTCCGCCAATTTTTTTGACTCGACTTTGCTACCCAACAGCCGCATCGCTTCCGCAGTGGGACCAATAAACTTGATTCCTGCCTCTTCACACGCCTGGGCGAAAGCGGCATTCTCGGACAAAAATCCGTAGCCCGGATGAATCCCCCAAACCTTGGCCTGCCTGGCGATGTTGAGAATCTTTGGGATGTCGAGATACGTTTCGGAGGCCTCGGAACCTTGCAGGCTAAAACTTTCGTCAGCTAATTTGACATGAAGCGCTTGGGCATCGGGATCCGAATAGATTGCAACGGTAGGATAACCTAACTCCTTCGCCGCATGAATGACACGAACCGCAATTTCTCCGCGATTGGCGATGAGAATTTTTTTCATTCGGTCACCCAATTTGGTTTTCGTTTTTCAAAAAAACTCTTCATCCCCTCTTTTCCTTCGACACTCGCACGACGCTTGGCGATCCCTCGAGTGGTAATAGCTAAAGCTTGGGTGGGAGTTTTTCCAACCACACTCTGAATTAACTTTTTACAATCTGCCACCGCACCCGGGGCGACCGTTTTAAAACTTTGAATTTTCTGCGACAATTTCTCTTCGATTTCTTCTGGAATTCCACGATACTGAATTAACCCCATTTCACATGCTTTCTGAGCCGAAAACTTTTCCGCCGTTAGAAAATATTCTCGAGCATTCCCCTCTCCGATTTTTTTGATCACAAAAGGGGAAATCACCGCCGGGATCAGCCCCAAACGGACTTCAGAAAAACTAAACATCGTATCTTCAATCGCCAACGCCATATCGGCCGCCGCCACCAAACCTAACCCTCCCCCCATCACCGCCCCATGCGCCTTGACGATCACCGGTTTGGAACAGGTGTAGATGGAATCAAGCATCCGGTGGAGCTTTTTGGCATCCCCCTGATTCTTCGCAAAAGAAAAACCTGCCATCTTTTTCATATAATGGAGGTCTGCCCCCGCACAAAAAGAGGGACCATTTCCCATCAACAGAACCACGCGAGTTTTGGGATCTTTGGAAAGAGAGAGAAACGCTTGAGTCAATTCGGCGATCATCTCCTCATTGAAGGCGTTGTGGACTTCGGGACGATTGAGCGTCACGGTGGTGAGGATATTAGAAGTTTCAACTAGAATAGTTTGATACGAACTCTTCACACTTCATCCTTCAATTTTACATTCGGAACACACCAAATTTTGTTTCAAGAATCGGCGCATTGTACGCCGCTGATAAACCGATCGCCAAAACCTTACGCGTATCGGCCGGATCGATGATTCCATCATCCCAAAGACGAGCGGTGGAAAAATAAGCGCTCCCCTCTTTCTCGTACTTCTCTAAAGTCGGCGCCTTAAAACTTTCTTCTTCCGCGGTACTCATCGCAGGCTGCTTCTTCTCCTCCAGTTGATCCTTCTTCACCGTCAATAGTACATTCGCCGCCTGCTCTCCCCCCATCACGCTAATTCGCGCATTGGGCCACATCCACAATTGTCTTGGGCCGAAGGCACGTCCGCACATCCCGTAATTCCCGGCGCCGTAGGATCCGCCAATAATCACGGTGAATTTGGGAACTCGCGCATTAGAGACCGCCATCACCAATTTCGCTCCATCTTTTGCAATCCCACCATTCTCGTATTGTTTACCGACCATGAATCCGGTGATATTTTGGAGAAAGACGAGTGGAATTTTTCGCTGCGTGCAAAGTTCAATAAAGTGGGCCCCTTTTACGGCACTTTCGGAAAACAAAATTCCATTATTGGCAATGATACCTACCGGCATCCCCATGATTCTGGCAAAGCCACAAACCAGTGTCGTTCCATATAATTTTTTAAATTCATGAAAGACGGAACCATCGACGATCCGCGCAATAATTTCTCGCACATCAAAACTTTTGCGAAGATCTTTTTGCAAGATCCCATAAATTTCTTCGGCTGGATAAAGTGGCTCTTGAATCTCTTCTCGGGAAAAATCGGTTTTCGAAGCACGATTGAGATGTCGCAAGATATCTCGAGCAATCTCAAGTGCATGCTCATCATCTTCCGCAAAATGATCGGTCACCCCTGATTTACGGCAGTGGACATCGGCCCCTCCCAACTCTTCGGATGTCACCACTTCTCCAGTCGCCGCCTTCACCAACGGAGGGCCTCCTAAAAAGATCGTCCCATTCCCTTTCACAATAATCGTCTCATCACTCATTGCGGGAACATACGCGCCGCCGGCCGTGCAACTTCCCATCACGGCAGCAATCTGCGGAATACCGGCCGAGCTCATCTGCGCCTGATTGAAAAAAATTCGGCCGAAATGTTCTTTGTCCGGAAAAACTTCAGATTGGAGAGGAAGGAATGCCCCGCCAGAATCCACGAGGTAAACACAAGGCAATCGATTTTCAAACGCGATCTCTTGCGCACGAATGTGCTTTTTGACTGTGATCGGATAATAGGTCCCCCCCTTGACTGTCGCGTCGTTGGCGACAATGAGGACTTCTCGACCATGCGCCAATCCAATCCCCGTCACCATCCCCGCCCCCGGGGCCTCATCGCCATACATCCCATTGCCCGCCAAAGTGGAAAATTCTAAAAAGGGAGAATCAGAATCAAGCAGCTTTTCAATCCGTTCCCTCGCAAGCAGTTTGCCACGCTTTCGATGTTTGGCGACCGCATCCGAACCACCCCCCTGTTTCACCTTGGAGATCTGATCACGTAATTCTTTCACCAAACTTCGCAAATGTTCGGAATTCTCTTGAAAGTCAGGGGAACTAGAATCTATGGAGGTTTCCAAAATTTCAGTGCTCATAAAGATGCACTACATGCATTCTCAACCAAAAAAGATCAAATAATTTATGTCACTCATCCTCTTTGAACAACAAGGCCCCATCGGCAAATTAACCCTCAACAATCCACAAGAATTGAACGCCATGACGCCTGAAATGGGAGAGGCGATTAAGAATATCGTTCCGGAAATTAATTCGAAGGAAGATTTAAGAGTACTCCTAATTACGGGGACCGGAAGGGCTTTCTCTGCGGGAGGAAATCTTGATTTCATTCTGCAGCACACCAAGCAGTCTCTCGAAGATAACAAAATCGAGATGAAGGAATTTTATTCCAAATTCCTCTCGATTCGAAAAATTGAGATCCCAACGATTGCAGTTTTGAATGGCCCCGCCATAGGTGCCGGCTTCCTGGTCGCCCTCGCCTGCGATCTCAGATACGCCGCTAAAGATGCCAAACTTGCCGTTAACTTTGCCAAGCTGGGGCTTAGCTCCGGAATGGGTGGACTCTACTCACTCACCAAACTTGTCGGTCCGGCGATTGCGGCAGAACTGCTTCTCACCGGAAAAACTTTTTCTGCGGAACAGGCCTATGAATGGGGATTGATCAATGGAGTATTCTCCGCGGAAGAACTGCATCCCAAGGTTCAAGAAGTTGCGGAACTCATTGCTCGCAACGCCCCGATCTCCCTTAAAATTATGAAGCAGGGAGTTCAACGTGCAGTAACAGGAAATTTAGAGGAGTTGATCGATTATGAAGCGCTAGGTCAGGCAAAAACTTTTGCGACACAAGATTTGTTAGAGGGAGTTCAAGCGCTAAGAGAAAAAAGAGAACCAAGATTTACAGGAAAATAAACATTCACAAAAATATTTAACGTATTTACAATACGTACATACACTTCTATAATGATTTTTAAATGGGATGAAAATAAAAATAAGATCAATATCCGGAAACATGGAATTGATTTTTCTGATGTTCCCGAAATGTTCGATCATCCTATGTTGGTGAATAGCGACACTAGAAATGAATATGACGAAGATCGATGGATTGGGATAGGTCTTTTGAAACAATTGATTGCGGTCGTAGTATTTGTAGAAAAAAGAGATGAAACGATACGGATCATCTCAGCAAGAAAGGCAACGAATTATGAGCGCAAAAGGTACGAAAAAGAAATCACAAACTAAGTGGAAACAACTGCAGACTAAAAAAGATAAGGATATCGACTTTTCTGACATTCCCGAACTTGATTCTCACTTTTTTAAAAATGCTAAATTACGACTCCCTCAAACTAAATCCACCATCACCATGCGCCTAGATCCCGATGTATTGAAATGGTTTAAAGAACAAGGGAAAGGATATCAAACCAGGATCAATGCAATTTTAAAGATGTATATCGATGCGCAGAAACACTAGAGTGAATCTTTCTTCGGCTTCACATTACTCTTCACCCATTCAATAATCTGAGTCGTCGGAGTCCCCGGCGTAAAAATCTCCGCCACCCCTTGCTTCTTAAGTTCTTGAATATCTTCTTCCGGAACAATCCCCCCACCAAACACTAAAATATCCCCCATCCCTTTTTCTTTGAGAAGTCGAATCACTTCAGGAAAAACATAATTATGAGCTCCGGAGAGAATCGATAAGCTAACGGCATCAACATCTTCTTGAATCGCCGTGTTAATAATCATTTCAGGAGTTTGATGAAGACCGGTGTAGATCACTTCAAAACCGGCATCACGAAAGGCGCGGGCGATCACTTTGGCACCCCGGTCATGGCCATCGAGACCAGGTTTACCGACTAAGATTCGAAGTTTGCGTTGGGAATTCATGGGGACCCCTTATGCATATTTCAAGGATGCCTGTCAAACCCTCCGCTTCGGTCCCACCCATGATTCTACTTCAGCGGTGTAATGATCGGGATCCCGATAAACGATTAGCGGAGGCTCCACCTTTAGTTCTCGCGGTGTCGATTTCACCGCTTCAATCATCACTAAAGTTGCTGGTCGATCGATATAAGGATAGATCACTTGCATTCGTTCGATCTTGAAATAATTGTTTGCTAATTTTTGAATCAACTCTTCCAAACGCAGCGGAGGATACATCGTCACAAACCTACCGGCAGAGTTTAACAGATATTTCGCCGCTTGAATGAGATCGGGCAATCCCCCTTCGATTTCATGTTTAGAGATCGCCTTGGATCGATCGGGTGATACTTTACCAGTCTGGGCCTTTCGGTAAGGGGGATTACTAATGACGACATTGAAGCGATGCGGCTTCAAAAGCTTTTTTACATTTTTCCAATTATCGACAAAAACTTCGAATCGATCCTCGACTTCCAAAATCTCCGCATTCTCCAATGCAAGCTTCGCCAAGTCTTCTTGGATCTCTACCGCCACCGCTTTTTGCACCTTTCCTCGAGTCAATGCCAAAAGCGAAAGAATCCCCACCCCCGCACCAAGGTCACAGACATTATCGGTCTTTTTAAACTGGGCAAAGCGAGCGAGCAGAAAAGAGTCAATGCCGTAGCGATACCCTTTCACCGGTTGCTTGAGAGTGATAGAATTTTTCATTGCTATTTCTGTCTCCCTTAGCAAACATCAAAAATAAAGAGGAAAAATGCTCAACATCTCTCACCAAGAATTTGAAAGCACCGTCCAAGAGGCCTTAGAAGAACTTCCCGAAGAAATCTCTCAGGCAATAGAAAATATCGATATTTTTATTGAAGAATTTCCGGGGCATGAAATCGGAGAGGGATTTCGCCTGTCTGCCAACCGTCTCTTAGGATTTTACATGGGTATCCCCAAAAACCATCGAGGTCATTACTATGGAAATGTCCTTCCCGACCGAATCTATCTTTACAAAAAAAATCTAGAGTCCTATTGCCGCTCCCATCAAGAGTTGAAGGAACAAATCCAACGAACGGTCTTGCACGAAATTGGGCATTATTTTGGAATGAATGACAAAAGGCTTCGAGAATTAGGATATTAAAAAATGATTTGGGATACCTTAAAATATATGTTTCAGAACGGAAACATCATCGACATCGGATGGTTTATCGTTGGATCTTGGACCTTGCTGTTTTTTGTAGGAACGTTAATATTTAGAACTCGCAAACAAAAACCCAATCAAGAGCCTGACCCCATGTAGGGTCGACTTCAGTCGACCAATTCCCCGCATTAAATCCCAAAATCATAAAACACCAAACCAGTGAGTGGTTTCGGAAAAAAGAAGGTCGACTTCTGCGGCATCTTTTCGCCGATTTCGATGACCGATTGGAGCTGTTTGAGTTTGGTCGCATTCATGAGGAAGGCGTAGGTTTTCTTTTCTTGCGCGAGTTGGACTGCTTCAGCGGCGTCTTTGATGTAGAGGATATTTCCGTATTCCCGTTGCGCCCCCTTGGTAATTCCCAATAATTCTCCCATGACGAGATCATGCAAGATCGTCGCATCGAGGTCACGAACCGCGTAGTGGAGATGATTCAGTGATTCGCTCTCCAGAAGTTTTTCCACATCGAACTGTATCACTTCAATTTTGTCTTGATGCACCCAGGCTAGGAGATGCTCATGTTCCCCTTGCGATTCCATTTTGTGAATCGCTTGTGAAAGTTGCGAGACAGGATAGCTTTTGATCTTGCCAAATTTTTCCAGCAATGGAACAAATACTCTTTCATCAATATCGGGCGCATTCGCCAACACGCGATGAGTCGGCAACACCACCAATCCAGGATCTTCTAAGCTGCAAAAATACATCATCACATCGTGAAATTTTTCTGTTCCGGTGTATTGATCTCCTAGCAAGCGTTTTTGTTCTTCGCAAAAAGCCAACGCCGTTTCATAACGATGGTGCCCATCCGCAATCATCAACGGTTTTTCACGCACCGTCTCTAATAAATCACGAATTTGATCTTCCGCATCGATCTTCCAAAGCCGATGCTCCTCACCATTTGCACTGGTGACCGCTAGCAACGGAGTTCCCGCTGCTAACCGATCGAGCTGGGGATCGATTTCATGGCGAGGGTCATTCACCAGTGAAAAAATGGGGGAAAAATTGGCATGAGAGGCCTTCATTAACTGCAAGCGATCTGCTTTAGGACCTGGAAAGGTCTGTTCATGCGGACGAACTCCCCCTTCCTTAAACTCCTCAAGTTTGCGCAAGGCGATAAAACCTTTTCGGGTAAATGTTTGTCCGGTAGGTAAAGCGAAGGTGTGATAGTAAATATAAACCGAAGGATGGGGATCGGAGATCAAAATCTTCTCCTTCTTCCACGATTCATAATTGCTTTTTGCAACCTGGTAACGATCGAGACCCCTTTCTTCTTTTGCAAAATCAATATGGACAACGTTATATGGAGATTTTTCGTAAAGCTCTTCCTGCAGTTTTGGGGAAATGACATCGTAAGGAGGAGCCATTACCTTGAAGGGGTCGGCGATTTTTTCTAAATTGTAGCGTAATCCACGAAATGGTTTAATTTTGGTCATTGCTTCATTCTCTCTATGATTGAAAAAGGAATATCCCCTTCGCGTAATAGCTTTAGCTGATCCCCTACTACTTTAATCACCGTCGAACCTTGGGAAGGCTTGAGATCTTCTCCATTAAGAAAAAAAACATCCACTTCTTCAAAATACTTCTTAAGTTGTCCGACATGAATTCCACTCGCCTCACCACTCGGATTGGCACTAGTCGTTGTGATCGGACCTCCTAACTGTTTCACCAATTTTTGCGCCAA
>JBGTGJ010000144.1:0-12500 GCA_041746775.1 bacterium | reverse complement strand
CCAAATTGTAATTTAAATCTTTTCTTAATTAAATCTTCTGCAGTAAAAGTTTGAGGTTTTACAATCGTATCGAGTGCCATCCCCATGATCTTGCTTTTGGCTTGAGCTAACTTTTGATTAAATTCTTCCTGTGTAATGGTGCCGCCCCCTCGGTAGGGATCGGATAAAAAGACATAACTATTTTCCGGGGGAAGCATGGAACTGCGCAGATCAAAATAAAAACTTCCTCTCTTCCAAACTTCTGTATCAAGGATACCGACTTTGAATGGGACGGGGCCTTCGGGTGTTTCGATCGCTTGGTTGAAGTAAACCATTCCCTTCTTAGCCCATTCGAGATTTTTCTCGAGAGTGACATCATCCCACTCCTGGAATTTAGCTAGTTGACGAAGAATGACCTCTGTTTCACCGATAATATTAAAGTCAGGCTTGTTATCTGCTTTTCCCTGACCTATTTTGGCACCGGGCTCAAGAAACCCATCAAATGAGCCGAGCCTTTGAATGATCTGCGCCCCTTGATTTCCAACCCGTAAATTTTTTCCGACAAAATCAATGACAGTATCCGATAAATCTCCCAAAGTTTTAGGCTGTACGTTAGTTCGAATTGGATTTTTTAGGTCGAAGCGAAGATTCAACCAAGGGGAAGGCTGAAAAAGCTGATTTGAAGGATTAGGTTGAGGAGATACTCCATTGGAATATTGGAGATTTCCTAGGTTAAGATTGTCGCTCTGAATAGGAGACGTAGAAGATCCAACTGGTGGCGGCATGCTAAATTCCTAAGTCAAAAATGTCGTTGTTTTGGGATATGGTCTGTATCGCTATCTGGGTGAATTAGTTGCTTAAATTTTGCAGGTTTTGGCCATATTTCTTTCAAAAGGTTTTGTCTAGTCTCTGAATAAAAAATTTTCGTTATTTTCCAACCTTTTGAAGCCTTTGGCTAAGCAGCTTTAACTCCTGACCCGGTAAATTAAACTCCCTTCCATACCTCTGCCAGGATATTTCCAAGTCAAATCTTTGATGTGGATAATCCACCGGTGTATCAGCAGCGATCTGAAGAGGTTGGGAAGTCAGGTTTAACTGAGACAAGCTGTCTGCCAAGGAGGGGACATAATGATTTGTCATCTTATCTAAATAACGACCTGATCTAAATAACACAAAATTAAGCGTGAGCTTTGGACGGGTCGAGGGGGGTTGCAACACCGAAAAACCTGGCAGATCTTTTAACATTTTATAGGTCGAAGAGCTGTCGTCGACTAAGGTAGAAAATTCTCGCTTATGAAGTAATTTGGCAATCGCAGGATGTTTGAGTTTCTCCCCTTTTTTGGGGTGAAGACGAATTCGCTGGATGTAATCTTGGACCAATGGATCGAGTAATAAAGGATTTCCCTCCTTTAGCACCTCTCGCATTGCTAAAACTAAATGCTCACGAGTGTAGATATTTTCCCTCTGCCGAACCTCTTCTATTGAAACTGTCTCTTCGGGCCCTTTTCCAAAATAAATCATCCTCATGGCGGGATCTTCATTCGCCAAGATCATAATCCGACCTGCGGCCCCCGTCGTTGCCATGATCAAATTTTTATCCTGTCCTAATCGAAGCCCCAATTGAAACGCCCTGACTCCGGGGTGAAATTGCAGATGCTGCCGCATCCTCCCTTTCAGCAAACCGTGAATTCCATCAAACCATATTTTACCGAAAAACGGGAGGCGAGCTTCGGACGAACTTACAAACGGTTCATAGTTTAAAAACTCAGCAGGGGTATTACGAAAAGTCGCATTCTTCCCCTTTTCTCCCATCCCGCGAAAGAGTCCCCGTGCGGAAATAGCCCAATGTAAATAGACTTCATCGATGTCAAAGGCGGTCTGACCAACTCTCTCGGGAAAGTCTCGGCCGATTTTATATCCTTCTCGAAAAGAGGCAATATCGAGGAGGTGGCTGGTGATACTAAAGCCATCTAAAACTCCAGTAACATAGGAGCTGTCCTTAACGCGCGCGGGAATGACTTTTCCGTTAGGAAGAAGATCTCTCAGGTGGTCAGCAGATAACCTTCGCTGAAAGGCTTCCTCATGTACGATAGTTTCTTTGGCTGAACGTATTCCCATGCGAAGATGTGGAAAATTTCTTCCATCAAGCTTCGCCATCGCCATAAAATCATTTCTTGTTTCTTGTACATGCCGTTCATGAATGACAGGTGCTGAGTTAGCAAAGGCGAGTGCTTTCTTAGGTTCAAGATTCAGAAAATTCCAGCGAGGTCCTCTCTCCAAAGTCATCTTGGTTTGATGGTCCACGCCTTGGAGATAATTTTGCGCCCCTCTCCCCATCATCCACGGAGAGAACTGTCCCATTACCCAGAATGATCCCAATAGTCCGGCTGTCTCCGCGATCGTTTTGTTAAATGGCTGAGGCTCTTTCAAACCGACGTAGGTCTCCAACCCATGCCCCATGAAAATCCCTCCCATGGTTGCTCCTTGATGAATGGTTGTTTGGTAGAATCTGTGGAGTGCCGTTTTTCCTGGAGCCCCCAATAAGACGACTGCGGTTGCCCCCACCCCCTTCATCGGGCCCAACATCCCTGCACTCGAGACCGCCTCTTTGCCTGTAGGAAGAAGCTTTCCATCGGTATTTGTCCCCATCCAATGATGCCCGATCTTGGAGGCAGCGGCAAAACCATACGCCTCCAAAGAAAAGCCAAACAGAGTGGAGGCAACCGTAGCACCGAGTTGAGTGGTGACTAATCCTTTCCCAGGTCCAGAGAGGACAAAAGGGAGAAAGAACCCCTTTCCAACTTTGAAGAGAGGGAGACCCGCCGCAAACCCTAGCCAAGGGGAAGGGTGCCAGAGGGAATGGAACGATTGGTGAAGGACGTATTCGGTTTGGTTAAGGATGGAAGTGGTCCCTTGGATGATATTAAGTTGGTGTTGTGCTTGTTGAATTAATGGAGGCTCCAAACGATTATTTTGTGAGATCGATGAGAATATCGAAGAAGCAAGATCGGCCTTCCCTTGTTTGAGGAAAGCTTGACCTAGAGCAAAGAATCGATGTCCGAATATTTTGGGATCCGATTCAAGAGAGAGAGAAAAAATCGTTTGGAGAGAAACCTCTCCTAATTTCTTAATGAGCAGCTGTTTTTGATCTTGGTTTAAAGCTAAGAAGGTATCGCGGAGAGAAGGCTGTGCAGACACGTCGATTTTGGATTGAGATTTTAATATTCCACTCAACCAACCCACTAAAACAGGATGAAAATTCGGTTTTTCATCCATCATGGGAAGGCTCATAGAAGCTTTTGAATATTTTTCTAAAATGACAGGCATGACCATGGGCTCCCTAATTTTGAGGGGAGGAGAATTTGCAGAAAAGATGGGGGTAATCAAGAGAAGGAAAAGAGTTTGGAAAGGACTTGGGTAAACGTTTTTTCTACTTCCTCAAGAGAAGGGGTTTTTACAAGCTCCTTTTTAAGAGAAGTCATCTCACAATCTAAAATTCCACAAGGGATGATCGACAAAAAATCTTCCATTTGAGGAGAAACATTCAACGCAACCCCATGCATACTCACGCCACGATCAATCGAAAGCCCGATCGAGCCAATTTTTTTCCCTTTCACCCATACACCGGGGTAGCCTGTTCTTCTTTCGGCATGAATATCAAAACGATGAGTCGTTTGAATCAAACTCTCTTCCAGCAGATTCACAAATTTTGGGATGCTTATTTTTCTCTCTCGAATTGACACAATAAAATAGCCGACCAATTGCCCAGGGCCATGGTAAGTTAGTCGCCCTCCCCTGCCCGCTTCTTCAATCGCAAAACCATTTTTTTGAAGTTCTTCTGGAGAAATCAAAAAATCCTGATCTGAAGGGCGTCTCCCTTTGGTGATCACCCTGGGATGCTCTACGGTGAGAACGGTATCTGGAACTTTTCCATTAATCCTCTTTTCCCTCAATTGACGCTGAAATTCCAAAACCTCGCGATAAGGTTTTATTCCCAAACTTAGGAAGTTTAACTCTTCACTTTTCACTTTTCACCCTTCACTATTAAAAAACAACATCCTCCACCACCTCCGTACGCCCCTTCCATTCCTTTAAAGAACCATGTGGAATATTATTCTTATCGTACTCGATCATCACATAAGTCAACCTCAGCAAACGTCCTAAAGATCCGACATCGAGACTGATCTTTTCATTCCATGTCCCGGTGTTGAGATACTCTTTTCCTGGAGCAAACTTCATATAGACGTGTTGATGCGTGTGACTAAACACAACGATTCGACAATCTTTATGGGTAAGGAGAATTCTTTTCGCTTCCTTATGCAGCTTGGGATGAAGCGTCGTCTCTTGCAAAATTTTTAAAATCTGGCCCGCCGTAATATGTCGAGCCGGATTCGGGCGAAAGATGAAACCGATATACCAGATTGCGACTCGAAGCGCGCTACGCAGCGCAAACCAAGTGTCATGGATCAAAGCCCAACGTTGATAAAGACGAAATGGATAAACCTTATCGATATAAGGGCGCTCTTTTTTAATTTCGTTTAAATAGTGGATGATAAAAAAACTTCCAAACGGCAGATTAATGATCGGCTCTGGAAGATTTCTCGTCAGAAAATATAATTTTTTATTGTAAGCATTGTCGGCCGAATATTGATTGCCATGTTCGACATGAACTCCGTCAAAATAATAGACGTCTGTGATAAACTTAACCGCTCCCCCTAACTTCAACCGTAAAGTCTCTTGCACCCCTTCCCATAGAAGCCCCGGATCATGGTTTCCGAGAATAAATGTCACGGAATGATGCGGCTCTTGAGAAAATTCGGCCAGCTTATCAAATAACTCGGCGTGCCCCTTCATGATACTGACGGTTTTATGAATTGCGTCTGATTCGGTAATGAAATCGGTGAATTTGTCTCGATAGTCGACTTGCAGAAGATTAAAAAAATCACCGTTGAGGATGAGCTCCACTTCGCAGCGTTTGTAGGGCCCCGTCAGATAATATTCTAGGAAAGCGATAAACTGTGGATCTGCCGTGAAGTCTTCTAATAAATTAGGACTCCCATCCGAAAGATATCTCCCTTTTCCTAGGTGAAAATCACTGGCGATCAGTTTGATTTTCTTTAACGGAAAGATTGGCATAATCTTTTCCCCCTTTTAATACCCGCCAACCAATCCTAGTGTACTGCATTCCGCTGATCACTGTCATGCCCGTTGTAAAATATATGCTCCACTTTAAAAGCTCTTGAAGCAGTGCCTGATACTCTCGAAGCGGGGTCTGAGGTTCCATGGTAGCCAGCGTATAAGAGAAGGCAAAAAAGATCGTGAGCAGCTGGAAAAAGGTATTCAGCTTACTCAGTTTTGTCGGTCGGACGTAAAGCAAATCTTTTTTCTGCTTCAAAAAGAAAACCCCTGAGACAATCCAAAGATCTCGAGCAATCACGAGAATCGTGAACCACCAAGGTACGATCCCGCGATAACTTAAAACCAAAAAAGTGACCAACATCAGCGCTTTATCAGCCGCTGGATCTAACATCGTCCCAAGCTTGGTTCTCTGGTGAAAAGTGCGGGCGATCGCACCATCGACTAAATCGGTGAGACCGGTGATCACAAAGATGATCAGAGCGAGACGATAATTTCCGGTCACAAATAGATACGTGAAATACGGGATGAGAAGAATTCGGAGAATCGTAATGAGGTTGGGTAGATTCAAATTATTCATGAAAGAAGCGGAATTATGATAAAATAAGAGTCAATCGTCAAACAATATTGCCTTGACAGTATCAAGTCGTTTGTTAGCCTCCCTTTCAAATTATTTTTAATAAAGGAGCTTTTTATGTTGAACAAAAAATCTTTTGTTTTTGCGCTAACAATTTTGGGATTCGTGAGTTTTCTTCTTCCCACTTCTAGCCAGGCGAAGAAAAAGGAATATCCCAATTGCGCTCATCAACCAACTGTTGCTGTCGATTCTTTTCAAACGGAAAATGTCTTCGTCGGTTGGAGCGAATTTGCCACCAATGCTCGAGAACTCGTGGTGGATGAGTTAACCAATTCTGGCTGCTACAAGGTCGTCGAGCGAGGTGGTGCAGGAGTCGGTACCGGCTATGATCGAGAACAATTTCTAAAAGCAACCGGTCAAGCTCGCCAAGGGCAAAAGTCGGCTAAATCAGGGAACGTCACCCTCGCCTCTCGCTTAGTTCAGTTTGCCATCACCGGGGCCACAGCTAACAGCGTTGGTGGAAGCTTAGGAGGTTTCGGTGTGGGGCATGGAGGATTTGGTTTAGGAGCCGTCTCCCCTAAGGGAACCAATCTTCAAATGACATGCCGAGTTTATGATTCTTCAACCAGCGAAGTGCTTGCTTCTACCAAAGTTTCTAAAACCAAAGTCGATGTCGGAGCTTTGGGAGCTGGCGGTGGAAATGTGGCATTAGGAGGAGATTTCTTTTATAAAAATCCAGTAGGAAAAACCGTTGCCGCGATGGTGCATGATTGTGCCGTCGATTTGACACAGAGAACGCAGAATATTCCGAGCTTACAATAAGACTGGATCAACCGTCTGTAGGGGCGAAGCAATGCTTCGCCCCTATTTTTATTTGATGTTTATTTTTGAGCCGATTGGCATTTTCTGGAGTGAGGCTGACCTGCAGATAAATCCCGTCTTTTTTGAAATTTCTCCAATGGATCTCTGCTACTTGATGTAACCAATCGAGACAGCCACTCAAATGATAAGGAATTTTAAGATAAACTTTTGCACGTCCTTCACGAAGTTTGGCTTCAATCTGATCGAGTAGATGCTTCACCCCTGTTCCATCTCTGGCGGAAATTTTTATCCCCCCTCCGTTACTCGCTCCATTCCCAAGCAAATCGACTTTATTCAAAACCTCCAATCGTGGTTTCGAATCGAGACCAAGCTCTGCTAAAACTTTTTCAACCACCTCTTTTTGCTGCTGCCAGGTAGGAGAACTCATATCTACAATATGAAGTAACACATCAGCGGCACGTACTTCTTCAAAAGTCGCTTGGAATGCCTTGACGAGTTGGTGAGGAAGTTTTCGGATGAAACCAACGGTATCGGAAAGTAGAACTTGTCGACCACTAGGAAGGCGCAGTCGACGCACGGTGGGATCAAGTGTCGCGAAGAGTTTGTCTTCGACCATGACTCCCGCTTCCGTGAGAGAATTCATCAAGGTCGATTTTCCAGCATTGGTATAACCGACCATGGCAATCGTCGGAACCGGGACTTGTTCCCGCTTATGCCGTTGCAGATCACGATACTCTTCAACATGGGCTAATTTTTCTTTTAGGCGATGAATCCGTTCCCGCAACCGACGTCGGTCGACTTCTAACTGAGTTTCTCCGGGCCCTCGCGTTCCGATACCACCACCGAGTCGACTAAAGTGCCCCCACTGCCCAACGAGGCGAGGCATGATGTACATGCACTGTGCCAATTCGACTTGCAATTTACCTTCTTTGGTTTTGGCACGTTGCGCAAAGATATCTAAGATCAAACCGGTGCGGTCGATCACTTTACATTTTAATTTTTCTTCGAGATTGCGGTTTTGCCCCGCGGAGAGCTCTTCATCGAAAATGACGGTTTGAATCTCGTATTCTGTGACAAGCTGAGAAATTTCTTCAAGTTTTCCCTGCCCGATATAGGTAGCTGGATGGATTTTTTTTACTTCTTGATAGGTGACGGCTACGACTAATCCCCCTGCGGTTCGCACTAGCCGTTCTAGCTCAAACAACGACTCTTTGGATTCTAATAACGATTCACGAGGGTGCCTAATTCCCACAAGAAGAGTACGTTCTTGATTCTTTTTATTGCCCAATGAGTTTGTTTTCTCCTTTCCTCGTCTTCTCTTTATCATAAAAACATTGTTTCGCGAAAACAATAGATAATTTTAAAAGGAATTAATTGAAAAACAGAGCGGAACCCCCCAACATCTTTTGAACTTCATGGATAAATCCGTCACTTAACTCCACTTCAAGATCAGGAGGTAATGCTAAAACTGTCTCTTTTTTATTGGGTTCTAATAAATGAAGATAAGTGGGAATCGATCCCGGATATTTGTTGAGAATTCCTTTCAACTCTTCAAACGCCTTCGGATTCATCAACTCTTTTTCGACCGAAAGATGAACCTCACGGGTTCGCTTCATCCTTACCTCTTCAAGAGAAACAATTTCTCGAGCAAGAATCTTGACCGAATCGTCATTATGATCCACCTGCCCTTTGATATAGATCGGAACTTCTTTTTTAAGCAGATTCACCGCTGACGCATAGACATCGCTAAATACCACCACTTCAACGGTCCCCACGAGATCTTCTAAAGTAATAAACCCCATCCGAGATCCCTTCTTCGTCACAATTTCCTTGAGAGAAGAAACGACCCCACACAATGCAATTTCGGCTTTATCGGCCACCTGTGTAATTTTCTCGGTGTCCATATTGGTCATTCTTTTAATCTGGTCTTCAAAACGCCGCAGCGGGTGACCCGTAATGTAGAGCCCTAACGCCTCTTTTTCATTTTTTAATTTTTCTTCGGCAGGCCATTCTTCGATCGCAGGAAGACGCGGCAATCCTTCTTGATCGGGAAGCAGGTCCAACATGTTAGTCTGGCCCACTCGGTGGTCCCCCTGCCTTTTCGTCCCCCATTCCACTGCCATATCGAGCCCTGTGAACAAAGAAGAGCGAGGGACTCCCGTGGAATCGAAAGCGCCACACTTGATCAAAGATTCCATCACCTTTTTATTGACACGGCGCAGGTCGACTCGCGCGCAAAAATCAAAAATGGATTTGAAAGTACCCCCTAATTCTCTCGACTCAATAATCGAAGTAATCGCCGCCTCTCCAACCCCTTTCACCGCCGCTAGTCCGAAACGGATCTTTTGACGATCTTGAACCGAAAAATATTTAAAACTTTCGTTGATATCGGGAGGGAGAATGCTGATCTCATGCTCCCGACAATCATTGATATAAAGCAAGATCTTGTCGGTATTCCCCATTTCGTGCGTCAGCAGGCTGGCCATATATTCGACGGTATAATGCACCTTGAGATAGGCGGTCTGATAGGAAACCATTGCATACGCGGCGCTGTGCGATTTGTTAAATCCGTACTCTGCAAACTTCGCCATTAGATCAAAGATCTTTTCCGCTTTTTTCTTATTAATCTTTTTAGAAAGCGAACCCTCCATGAAGCGCTCACGCTGTTGAGCCATCTCCTCTGGTTTTTTCTTCCCCATCGCGCGGCGTAACAGATCTGCTTCACCGAGAGAGAAATTAGCCAAAGCACTGGCGATCTGCATGACTTGTTCTTGATAAACAATAACACCGTAAGTCGGTTGCAAGATCGATTTGAGCTCTTCTAACTCGTATGTAATCTCCGTCTTCCCATGTTTACGATTGATGAAGTCATCCACCATTCCACTTCCTAGAGGACCGGGACGATAGAGGGCGACCAGGGCGATAATATCTTCAAAACAGTTTGGTTTTAAACGGACCAAAAGGTCCCGCATCCCGCTCGATTCGAGTTGGAATATCCCCAAACCATTTCCTTCGCCGAGATATTGATAAACCTTGGGGTCATCGAGCGGGATATTCGCGAAATCAAGCAGCTCTCCACGAGTCCGCTTGATGATCTTTCGCGCGACATCCAAGACAGTCAGAGTTTTCAGACCAAGAAAATCAAACTTCACCAGCCCAATCTTCTCGACCGATTTCATATCGAATTGAGTGATCACCTCTTGGTCGGGCCCTTTATAGAGCGGGCAGAATTCGGTGAGGGGTCGATCGGCGATCACAACCCCAGCCGCATGCATGGAGGCATGACGAGTGAGCCCTTCAAGGTTTCGAGCCAAGGCAAGCAAGGTTTTCACTTGGGGATCTTTCTCTTCCATTTCCTTTAAGCGAGGTTCCTGCTTCAGCGCCTCCTCCAAAGTCATGTTGAGGGCGTTAGGGACCAGTTTAGCGATGCGATCCACATCTCCGTAAGACATATTCAATACACGCCCCACGTCACGGATGACCGCTTTTGCCTTCATCTTTCCAAAGGTGATAATTTGAGACACATGCCCATATTTTTCCCGCACATGACGAATCACTTCATCACGACGGTTCATGCAAAAATCGATATCCATGTCGGGCATGCTGATTCGTTCGGGATTTAAAAACCGTTCAAAAAGCAGATCATAAGGAATTGGATCGATATCGGTAATCTTAAGACAGTAAGCGACCAGAGAACCTGCCGCTGAACCTCGACCAGGGCCAACGGGAATCCCTTGTTGTTTGGCAAATAAAATAAAATCAGCCACGATTAAAAAATATCCGGAAAATCCCATCGGAATGATGATTTTTAACTCTTGTTCGATTCGATCTTCATATTGCTGCTTCAAAGATGATTCAGAATCCTGAAGCTTGGTATGCCTTAAAATCTCCTGCCAACGTTCGGCAAATCCCAGCTCCACCTGTTTCCGAAGATATTCTCCAAGTTCTTCACCCGCGGGAGGGACAAATTTTGGGAAATAATAAACCTTCTCTTCAAATTTAAAATCACACTGCTCTGCAATATTCACCGAGTTCTGAATCGCTTCGGGGAATTCCTTAAAACTTGAAATCATCTCCGCTGGAGTTTTTAAATATCGAAACTCGGTTAAAGAATCCCCTCTCTCTTCTTCTTCCTGAAGGGTTCTACCGGTCATAATACATTGCAGCGCTAATTCAGCTTGATGCTGTTCCCGCATAAAATATTTGCAATCATTTGTCGCAACGAGTGGAACGGGATTCGATTTCAAAAAGGAAGGGAGAAGACCTAAGATCTTTTTCTCTTGTGGCAGCTGATGGTCTTGAAGTTCGAGATAAAATCTATCGGAAAAGGTATTGGCTAAAAACTCCGCCCCCTCTTTGGCCAAATCGGGTTCATTCTGCAGCAATCGACGATTGATTTCTCCATGAACTGTTCCGGACAGAGCGATCAAACCGTTGGAATATTTTTGCAGCGTCGGTTTATCTAAACGAGGCTTGTAATAAAAACCTTCAAGATGGGCGATGCTGAGAAGTTTGCAAAGATTGCGATACCCTTCGAGGTTTTGGACGAGGAGAATGAGGTTAGCTAAAAAATGGTCCTTCTTTTTGACATCCTTCGTGTGCAGATCACCGCCCGTTAAATAATAAACTTCCGCCCCAAAGATCGGCTTGATCCCAACACTATGCGCCTTTTCATAAAATTCCACCGCACCAAACATATTTCCTGAATCGGTGAGGGCACACCCCTTCATTCCCATCTCTTTGACTCGTTTGCAAAGTTCCTCAATGGTGATGGAGCTCTCGAGAAGGGAGTATTGGGAATGGATATGGAGATGGATGAAATCTTTCATGCTTACTCCCACTCAATGGTCGCGGGTGGCTTCGAGGAAATATCATAGACCACTCGATTGATCCCGCGGACTTCATTAATAATTCGGTTGGAAATGCGGGCCAATAGATCGGGAGGAAGTGGTACCCAATCGGCGGTCATTCCATCAACACTGGTGACACAACGAATGGCGAGGACATTCTCATACGTCCGCTCATCCCCCATCACTCCGACCGTTTTTACCGGGAGAAGAACGGCAAACGATTGCCAAACTTGATAGTACCAATCGGCCGATTTGATTTCATTGATGAGAATATCATCTGCTTCGCGAAGCAGTTCGAGAGATTCGGGAGTGACTTCTCCTAGAATACGAATCGCTAGTCCAGGACCGGGAAACGGTTGACGATGCGTCAAATTTCTTGGAATCCCCAATTCTCCCCCCAGCTCACGAACTTCATCTTTAAAAAGCTCTCGCATCGGTTCAACCAACTTAAGTCCCATCTTTTCAGGAAGTCCTCCCACATTGTGATGACTCTTGATCGTCGCCGAAGGGCCTTTGAAGGAAACACTTTCAATGACGTCGGGATAGAGGGTTCCTTGCGCGAGAAACTTTGCCCCCGGAATTTTTTTTGCCATCTCCTCAAAAACCACAATAAATTCATTTCCGATGATCTTTCTTTTCTGTTCGGGATCAGTGATTCCCTTCAATCTTTGCAAAAATTGCTCACTCGCGTCGACATAGTGCAATTTAATTTTGAAATTTTCTCGAAATAGATCCTGGACTTTCTCCGCCTCTCCCTTTCGAAGCAAACCATTGTTGATGAAGATACATTCTAACTGATCTCCAATCGCCTCATGAATCAATACCGCGGTCACCGTGGAATCGACCCCTCCTGATAAACCACAGATCACCTTATCGGAACCGACCCGTTCACGGATCTTTTTCTTTTCGCTCTCCAAGAAAGAGGCCATATTCCAATCGGTCTTGATTTTGGAAATCTTAAAAAGAAAATTATGCAGGATCTGATTTCCTTCTTCGGTGTGAACCACTTCAGGATGAAATTGCACCCCGAAAATCTGACGCTTCGGATCAGCAATGGCGCAAAAAGAGGTGTTATCGGTTTCGGCAATCGTTTTAAATCCAGAAGGGATTTTATCAATACTATCTCCATGACTCAT
>JBGTGJ010000143.1:0-10443 GCA_041746775.1 bacterium | reverse complement strand
CCCTTTCTCATGACCAAAAAGTTCACTTTCCATTAGTGTCGTAGCAAGTGAAGCACAGTGAACCGGAACAAAAGGTCCTTTCTCCCTTTGACTTCGATCATGAATGGTTCGAGCTAAAAGTTCTTTGCCGGTACCAGTTTCTCCTAATATTAAAACTGTCGAATCGGTCATGGCGACCTTGTTAATGACATGAATAGTCGAGCGAAGACCCGAATTTTCTCCAATCATCGAACTACTGTTATATTTTTCTTTTATTTCACTTTCGAGGACTTGGATTTTTGCTGCTTGAATTTTTAAATCTTGAAATTTGACTGTCTTTTCTTGAAATCGCTTTAATGCCCTGTCGAACATTAATTGTAACTGTGCTTTGTCCCAAGGTTTTGTAATGTAGTCATCGGCATCTCTGCTATTGATCGATTCTAAGAGAAAAGGGGTCGATTCTTCAAATGAGGTAAGAATCATCCGAGTCAGCTGAGGCCTGATAATGGCAGCCTTTTCGCAAAGCTGAAAGCTGTTCAAGTCCGGCATCTTTGAACTTGCGATCAAGAGGAAATAGCGATCCCCCTCTTTTTCTAATATCTTCAATGCTTCTATTCCGGACTGACAGATTTTAATTTGATAGTCCGAGCCAAAGTCGGATTGAAATTGGTCACAACTTCCTTGATCATTGTCGACGTATAAGATGTCGAATGTCCCTGTCATCTTGGTAAAGATTATCATGGGGGAAAAAGAGAGAATAGAGAAAAATTGAATGCTATAAAAAGGATAATTTTTTACATCTTTGTTTAAGCTGCTGATTCAGGAACTCCGTCTTTCCATAAGATACGATTGGCCAGGGTAGCTGGGATGCGAGGGGGTGGGGTAAGGATTCCTGTTAGGTTCAGAGGGTCGGTTGCGGAGATGACAATAGGGGTTGATAAATTTATATCCGAACGTCGAGAACTTCGCAGTGCTTCCACCGCTTCGGGAAGTGCAAACTGTTCCCCCGCAAACCCGCTGACGAAGCGGCCACCGCGGATTTCGCCGCGGGCTTCCATGCGGCGGTAAATCCCCAGCAGTACTCGCCATGGCGGCGAGAGTGGTTCGCGTGAAACTAAATCTCGAAACACAATTCCCCATCTTCGTAAAAACTGAATCGCTAATTTTTCAAGTTCAGCCGGTTCTCCTAACGGGCCAGTCTCCTTCGTTCCAGAATTTAATTCGGGCGGACGCAATAATGACCAGCGTCCGCCCCCTCCCATAAATAAAGGTTCTCGTGCAGCGGGATAGCGTGCGAGCAGGCGCATTTTTTCGCGGCGGCGTGATGGATTGATCAGATTGCGTAGGCCGGCGAAACCGTCGCAGGTGATTTTTCCGGCGGTGACTAATTCCCAGAGTGCTTGGTCGAGGTCGGTGCGAAGTCGGCGGGTGACGGTGTGTAGTTCATTAAAGAACATGGCTCCGCGCTGAGCTAACAGATCAAGTAATGACTGAGCTGATTCTCCCAATGGTAGATTTTTTTCTACTTCAGGTTGCGAAATATCCAGGAGCCACGGGAGCTCTTCACGCAGCATGATCGAAAGGGTGGTGTTGCGATTAGGGGCTGCGTGTCTTCTTGAAATTTTCTGTCCTTCTTCTTCCTCGTCGCTCCGTCTCGGGAGTAAGCGCCCCCACACGACCGTTCCATGCAGACACAATTCATCCAACATCGCCGGCTGATAACCTGCAATGCGAGCCGGGAAGATCTCCTTCTCCCATGCCGCTGCGGGGAGTTGTAGCCCTTGAAGTTGTGCGATCACTTCCGTGAGCCCTTGTGGTCCGTGCAGTTCTGTCCCTGGTGCAACATGCTGCCAGCGTAGTAGGTAGCGAATAAATTCTGCCGTTGTGACAGGGGCCAATTCTTGACGAAGATGAGTGAGACAGCGTCGATGAATTCTAGCTAAGACCTGCCGATCACACCATTCTTCCCAACCTTGTTCAACCGCTTGTTTTCGAAATTGTCCGCGCAGCACATTGCCGCTTCCCTCGAGTTTCAGTAGCGCCAATTGAATTCCTTCCAACCCAAACGCCAGCTTCTCTGCCCACTGCTGAGACGTTGCTGGTCCACCACTCATCATCCAACTGCGAAGGATCGTGGCAATTGCCTCTTCATCCTTTTTAAATGCACGTTCCGCGATTTCTTTTTTCTCTACCGATACAAAATGTGCTCCATATTCGAGGACGCGTCCCGAGCTGAGAAGTCCTTGCATCCCTATTTTCCATTCTTCAGGAACGATCTGTTTCGGGATCACCACCCATTCACGCAACTGATCGGCAAGTTCATCTTCGTTACGAATGTCGGGCCAATTTTCTTCCTCCACTGTTGTGATTGCCTCCTCATCCAAACTTCCAAATGCCCGCAGATCCTCACTGGATAGGGTTCGCCGGGTCGCGACTGCGCGAGCGCGTCGTTCCTCCAACGGTGCATCGTCGAGATAGGTGTAGGGGTTCGAATTTAAAATTTCATGCGTGAGTGGTGAAGGGGTGGGGGTATCTTTGGCGATCAGTTTTATTTTTCCTTGCTCGATATTTTTTAACAACGTTTTGAGTCCCTCAAGATCCATCGCTTCGTAGAGACAATTGCGCATCGTTTCGATCACGAGGGGATGATCGGGAATGACGATGGGTCGCGTGACGTTTTCTTGGCAGGCGGCCTGATCGGGGAAGACGGCCGCGAGTAGATCGTCGCTGCGCATTCTTTGAATGGCAGGAGGAACACGTTTTCCGCCCGTTTGCCGAAGTAGGGAAAGTGCTCGAGTGGCGTTCCATCTCCAACGTACTCCAAACACTGGTGCGTCGAGCACCGCTTGTTCCAATACCTCTTGGACGGTTTCTGAAGAAAGATAATGGAAGACTGAATCGAGTGGAAAACTGTGTTGTGGGCCGAGCGACAATAAAACTCCATCATCAGTTGCCGCTGCCTGCAGCTCAAAATTAAAACCAGCACAGAACCGTTTGCGCAGAGCGAGACCGAAGGCGCGATTGAGTCGTCCGCCAAAGGGGGTATGCAGCACCAACTGCATCCCGCCCCCTTCGTCGAAAAAGCGTTCCGCAATTAAAGTTTGTTGAGTCGGTAGCACACTTAGCGCCGCTTTCGATTGGCTTAAATATTCTACCGCTTGCATCGCGCCGGCTGGCGGGAGTGCGCATTCCTCTTCAAGAAAGGCAGAGGCACCTGCAGGATCATCGAGTAGTTTTTCCATCATTTCTCGCAAGTCAGAAACTTCAGACGACAATTCTGCGCTACGCCCCGGTGCCTCTCCCAACCAAAAAGGGATCGTTGGAGGCTGCCCGTGTGCATCTTCGACGCGGACTTTTCCCGCTTCGACTCGTTGGATGCGCCACGAACTATTTCCGAGTAGAAAAATATCGCCCGAGAGACTTTCAACCGCGAAATCTTCATCCAACGAACCAATCACAGTCCCTTCCGGTTCTTTCACGACGGCGTAAGTAAAATTATCTGGGATCGCTCCTCCTGAAGTAATGGCAACTAAGCGTGCGCCGCGCCGTGGTCGTAGTTTTTTTGTCACTCCATCCCGGTGTAACCAAGCTCCACGTGAACCTCGCGAGGTGGCGACCCCTTCGGAGAGCATTTTTACGACCGCATTAAATTCCTCACGTGGCAATTGAGCATAAGGCCAAGCGCCGCGAACTAGTTTAAACAATTCATCTTCCGATAATTCTTCACAGGCGATCGCGGCAACGATTTGCTGCGCTAAAATATCGAGTGGATGTGGCATCACTGAAGTGTGCTCCAAATTTCCTCGCCGCACGCCGCGGACAAAAGCGGCGCATTCCAAAAGTTCGTCGCGGGTTGCGGGAAAGATTCTCCCTTTTGGTAATAGGAGTGGGCGTGCTTCATCCCTTGGTGCATGTCCCGCGCGACCGATCCTTTGCAAGCCGACGGCGAGGGAACGTGGACTGCCGAGGTGACAGACGAGATCGACGGCACCGATATCGATCCCCAATTCGAGGGAGGCGGTGGCGACGACCGCTTTCGTAAGCCCCGATTTGAGCATGGTTTCCGCTTTGAATCGTTTTTCTTTTGAAAGACTTCCGTGATGGGCGGCGACCGACTCTTCTCCTAATCGTTCCGCAAGTGCGTGGGTGGCTCGCTCCACCATCCTCCGCGTATTGACGAAAACCAAAGTGCTCCGATGTTCCTCGATAAGTTTGGCAACACGGTCATAGATATCAATCCATAATTCTTTGGAAGCCACCGCCCCAAATTCCTCTTCAGGAATCTCAATCGCAAGATCGATCTCCCGCTGATGGCCGGCGTCGATGATGGCGCAGTCAGGTACTCCCTTGTTATCCACGCGAGAAGTTCCGACTAAAAATCGAGCGATCTCTTCAATGGGACGTTGGGTGGCCGATAAGCCAATTCGCGGAATACGGCGACGAGTGAGTCGATCGAGACGTTCTAGAGACAAACTAAGATGCGCCCCTCGCTTATCGCGAGCGATCGCGTGAATTTCATCGATGATCACCGTGCGGGTCGTCGCGAGCATCTTGCGACTGCGTTCGGCAGTGAGTAGTAAATAAAAAGATTCCGGAGTGGTGATTAAAATGTGCGGTGGTTTCTTTAGCATCCCGGCACGTTCGCTGGCAGGGGTATCCCCCGTTCTCACAGCGGTTCGAATCTTGGGGAGATCGATTCCACTTTTCTTGGCCAGCTCGCGTAACTCTTCCAACGGCTCTTCTAGATTTTTACGAATATCGTTGCTGAGGGCCTTTAATGGCGAGACATACACCATCGAAGTTTCGTCTTGAAGTCGTCCGCTGGTCGCTTCCCAAATCAACCGGTCGATACAGGCAAGAAAAGCGGCGAGGGTTTTTCCCGACCCAGTCGGCGCTGCAATTAATGTATCCTGCTCCGAAGCGATTTTTGGCCAACCACGAAGTTGCGGCTCGGTCGGCGCGCCAAAGCGTTCGTGAAACCATTTGGCAAGAAGTGGATGAAATGAATTTAATGCGGGATGCATTTTAAAAAGATATCTCGAGTGAGGGGGATAAATCTATCCCCAAGAGGTTTTTTAACTCAAAAAAAGTCCCCACTTTGAGGTGGGGACTAATAACCTACACCGCTGTGATTTTAGCTTAACGTTGCTGGAAGATCTGATTGAAGATCATATCCACCAGGCTTGTTTTTTCGGTTTCGCGATTATTAAACTCGTTTTCACTGATACGATTATCGCGATTGTCATCTAAACGGTTAAATTGGTCACTTGTCCCACGCCATTCTCCACGAACAATGATTCCATCATCATTATTATCAAGTTCACGAAACACAGCGACTCGGCTTCGGTCTCGATTATAAAATTCGTCACGGCTTAATCTTTCATTATTATTGAGATCTAGCTGAGTAAAGGATCGGCTCGTGTAATGCCACTCACTTCGGGCAATGACTCCGTCATTATTATGGTCGAGCTGATCAAATTGATCACCGCTGGCACTGGCATGATATTCTTGCGTGGAAATTTGGCCATTACTGTTGGAGTCAAGTCTACGAAAAGAGTCATTGCTTCCATTCCATTCACTGATAACAATCACTCCATCATTGTTGGAGTCTAGTTGACGGAACGGATCGGTACTGGAGGTTGCTTGATTGAGGTACTCCGCCGAGGTCAGCAATCCATTTTGGTTGCGATCAAGCTGATTAAACTTCGCAGTAGTATCATTCCATTCCCTTCGCGAAACCTGGCCGTCGTCATTTCGATCTAGCGTTCGGAAAGTTACCATTTGTTCGGTCCCTTTCGGAGGGCGCGCACCGGCTCGCACTTCCTCTCCAGACAGCACACCATCGCCGTTCCAATCTTGGTTTCTAAAAGATCGGTCGTTATTGGCTCGCCACTCATCCCGTGTGATCACATGATCGTTATTTTGATCGATCCCTTCATACTTTATCTCTTCGGCATGAACGGAGTCTGTGCAGATAAAAATAAATGCAACTAACCCGAGAATATAAATATATGGTTTTACAAATCTCATAATAGTTCTCCTTTCTAGTGAACTTTTGATTTTATCGAATGAATTTCAACTTTCGATTTCTTTAAACCGTGGGTCGCAGGGCCGTGCAATAAGGTTCCATCACAATCAAAACGAGAACCGTGGCATGGGCAATCCCAACTTTCTTCGGCATTATTCCACTGCACGATACACCCCATGTGAGGACAAATGGAGGAGAGGGTATGGGTGGCTCCTTGTTTGTCTTGATAAACTGCGTGATGTTTTCCTCGTTTTAAAAAACGATTTCTGATCATCCCACTGACCGAATTGACATTTTCGGTGAACATCTTTTTAGTAAAAAAAGTTTTAATGCGATTAGGATTGAAGAGAAACGCCCACGGATTTTTCTTTCCTAAAATCAGATCAGTGAGAATCATGGCGGCCGCAGTTCCATTGGCCATCCCCCACGCCTGAAAACCGGTGGCGACATAGAGATGTTTGGAGAAAGGGGAAAATTTTCCGATGAAAGGAATTCCATCGTGCGGCATATTATCTTGAGTACACCAGCGGTACGGGATTGATTTCACCTTAAAGTTTTTTTCAGAAAACTTTTCCAAGCGGTGATAGCGTGCGAGGATATCTCCCCCTTGGCCGGTCTTGTGCCCCTCGCCAACGACAATCAACATTTCGCCATTAGGAGTTGGGTGAGAGCGTAAGCTGGGCCATTCATGGCGAGTTCCAATAAACATTCCATCCGGTGTATTTCCTTCAATCTGAACACCCAACGCATAAGAAGTCTTGGAGGCCATCCGTGCAAAATAAAAAGCGTGATCAGAAATGGGAAAGTGGGTCGCAATGATGATTTCTCGAGCGGTGATCTTTCCTTGAGTCGTGTGAGCTTCACATGGAGTTCCATCTTTTACTTCGATGACGCGGCTCTCTTCAAAGATAAGCCCACTATGTTCAGTGATTTGGTTGGCCAGTGCTAAAAGATATTTGCGTGGATGAAACTCCGCTTGCTCCGTGAAACAGATCGCCCCTGCGATATCAAAGGGTAGGGTGGTCGATGCCGTGAGTGAAGCAGGTAGACGTGCTTTTTGTGCCGCCTTGCACTCCGCTTCCAGCAAAGAGAGTTCATCCTTCGATAACGTATATACGTAAGCGGATTTGCGGCGGAAGTCGCAGTCGATATTTTTCTCTTTCACCCAAGTGGCGATCAGTTCTAATCCTGCTTGATTAGCTTCACCATAAGCTTGTGCTGCTTCTTCGCCAAACTGAGATACGATTTTCTGGTAAATGATCCGATGCTGTGAAGTAATTTTTGCGGTCGTATAACCTGTCGCTCCACGCACAATACGAGTAGCTTCCAATACCGCTACTTTTGCCCCCGATTTTTGAAGCAGGAGAGCTGCAGTCAACCCCGCAATCCCACCTCCGATGATCGCGATATCGACCTCAACTTTCCTATTCAGAGGGGGGAAGTGGGTCGTTGAGGTCGAATCGATCCAATAGGACACAGATTTATCTGGTAGTTGTGGCGTCATTTTTTTTCCTTAAGCCGATCTTCTTTCATCCTTCTCATAAAAACCTAACAGACCCGCTGCTATAAAGATGATACCCATAATGGTTGAAATTTTTTTTGCCATAAAATTTCTCCTTTGTTACTTCGCTGATTTTATCATTCATTATACTCGTTATGACTCTGAGCGTAGCTAAGGTGTCGCCTGATTTTTCTTTAAGGGATTTTCCTATAAACAAACCAGCAATCCCCCTATTGTTCTAAAAATCTCCTCCCTTAAACTAAAAGTAAACTTCAACCGGGAGGTTCTTATGAAAGCGATCGTTTTTAGGGGGATTGGGGATATTCGATTAGAAGATGTGGTGAAGCCTCGTATTTTAAAACCGACTGATGCCCTTGTTCGACTCACTGCCAGCGCGATTTGTGGAACCGATTTGCACATGGTTCGCGGAACTTTGCCGGGGATGAAGAGCGGAACGATTTTGGGGCATGAAGGGATAGGGATTATCGAGGAGGTTGGAAAAGAGGTTCGCAATCATCGCCCTGGAGATCGTGTGGTCATCCCTTCCACCATCGCCTGCGGTTATTGTTCTTATTGTCGAGCAGGATATTTTGCTCAATGCGATGAGGCCAATCCCAATGGGAAAGATGCAGGGACCTGTTTTTTTGGCGGTCCGGCGAGCTCAGGTCCGATCCATGGTTTACAGGCGGAGTATGCTAGGGTTCCATTTGCAAATGTCGGTTTAGTAAAAATCCCTCAGGAAGTTTCTGACGAAGAAGCGATCATGTGTTCAGATATTTTTCCCACCGGATATTTCGGAGCCAAATTGATGAGGATCAAGCAAGGGGATACGGTTGCAGTCTTTGGCTGCGGGCCGGTTGGACAATTTGCGATTGCGAGTTCTTTTATTTTGGGGGCGGGTAGGGTAATTGCGGTCGATTGTATCCCTTCTCGATTAGATCTTGCACAAAAGTTGGGGGCCGAGGTCATTAACTTTGAAAAAGAAGATCCGGTGAAGACGATTCAGGAAATGACAGGGGGGATTGGTGTGGATCGAACCATTGATGCCGTTGGGGTTGATGCGGAACCTGCATTGCATGGCCCTGCCTCCCGCGAATCCAAAAAACATCGCAAAGAATTTGCTCAGGAGGTCGATCAAGCGGCACCGAAGCAAGACAAACAGTGGGAGCCTGGGCATGGCCCTTCACAAGCGCTTCGCTGGGCCGTGAAAGCATTGGCCAAGGCGGGGACTTTAGCGATTGTCGGAGTTTACCCTGATACGTTTCATTCCTTTCCGTTGGGAGAGGCGATGAATAAAAATCTCAAAATTAATATGGGGAATTGCCATCATCGTAAATACATCCCCAAATTACTTTCGATGATTCAAAGCCGTCAGGTCGATCTGGATTTGATTTTGACGAATGTGGAGCCGCTCACCTCCGCATTAGTAGCGTATCAAGCATTCAACGAGCGGCAACCGGGTTGGATCAAAGTGAAGCTCTCAACTGCTGCGTGAAGTAGATGGAGTTGTTGTTTACTTTCCTAACAGAGACATTAATTCCGCCTGAATCCGCAAATATTCCCGCTGGATCTCCGCGAGGCGACGTTTCTCTTCCCAATATTTCTGCAAAGCCTCCAACAATTGTGGGCCGGTTTTGACACCGCGTCGATACTCCTCTGAGGCCATGCTGAGATATCTACTTCCTAGGTTGATATTTTGGGAAATGATCGCCATTAATTTGCGCCGGTTGGTGAGCTCGTGCTGCAACTTTTCAAAAAGAGTCTCCAATTCTCTACGTTTTTGTTCCGACTCGAGGGCATAGGCTTTCGCTTGATGCTGGTAGGCCTTCCCTTGGGTGCGGGCACTCAGGCCGTCAAAGATTGGAAAACCAACATTCACTCCGCCAAAGGCTGCCTTTCTTTCGTCAATGGTAGAGAACTGAATTTGGCGAAAGGAATAGAGGGCGTATCCTCCGTAAACATCCACGGCAGGAGTCCACCAGCGTTCCGTTTGCTTTTTCTGCAGCTCCGCAACCTCTGTCTGTTTTTTGAGGAGGAGAATATCCTGGTGGTCTTCCAGATTCAGCGGAAGAGCTAGGAGATCCTCAGTGGAAGAACCCTCAATCTGGTGACTTAACTTGATCTCGGTTTCAGCGGGGATGCCCATAACCCCCTTCATCTCGTTGACAGCATGTTCATGATCCTCTTGTTGTAATAATTGATCAGCCTTCAGTTGACCCAGAAATATTTCAAATCCAAGACGATCCGACTCCGTGGTGAGACCGGCCGAAATTTGTTTTTGCACCATGCCGAGCTGATCTCGCGTCAATGAGGAAACTTGGGGGAAACTTTGCAGGACTTCTTGATAGTAAAGGATATCGGCAAAGAGAAGGCGAGCGCGGGAAAGTTCACGTTGATAGGTCTTTGATTGATTCGCCTCCGAAAGACCCACTTTTGCCTTTGAGACTTTTTCTTCCAAACTATCTTTCCCTCCACGAGAAAGATTCACCCGTGTCTCAATCTCGCCATAAGGTTCGACATGAGTATTGAAGGTGCCTGTCTTCTCAATCTCGCCACCCCCCTCCGCCCGGATTTTCGGAAGAAAGGAACGTTTCAAGTAGCCGGTTTGTGACTCAGCTCCCGCGATCAACGATTGTCCGGCCAAGACATTTTTATTTTGAGTCGCTACCCATTTGGGCAGATCGTCAAAACGAATGGCAATGGTCTCCGCATGGGCCGAAGGAAGCGAAATCAAAAATAGAAATATTACCCAAAGTTTCATAAAGTTTTTTTGCATCAATCTAAATTATCAAAAGCGGCCAGCAACTCCTGAGTTTTGGATTTAAAGGTGACGTCGATGCTGAAAGGTTTGGATGATGGTTGCGGCGCTTTACCAAGATAATTCCCCCCCTCCAGGTTCAATGGAAAGGGAGTCATCACAATTTTTCCACTTTTG
>JBGTGJ010000142.1:0-6039 GCA_041746775.1 bacterium | reverse complement strand
CCTTGCCCCCGTATCGACCTTCACTTTGATCGCAGGAACCCCCAGCGCTGGGAGCGAGACCCACTCTCTCCATCCGATTTTTAGCTTCGATTTTTTTTGGGCTTCCATATGCACGGAGCGATCTCCCCCCAGATGATAACCCACCCCATTAAAGTGGAGGAAGAAAAAGTTTTGTGGTGTGAAAGAATAAAATTGTTAAAATAAAAAGGCTTCTCTTGTGCCCTCTCCCTGAGAGGGGAGAGGGTTAGGGAGAGGGTGGTACCCCTAATTTAAAAATGTGATGAGATAAAAATCTATGGCTATCCTCCGCTTCCCATCCGTTGAACACGCCGACCCCACCGGTTTACTTGCAGTAGGCGGCGACCTCGAAATCCCCTCCCTCAAACTCGCTTATGAAAACGGGGTCTTTCCTTGGCCAACGGAAGGATTGCCACTCTTGTGGTTTTCTCCCCCGTTTCGGGCAATTTTGGAATTTGAAGAACTCAAGGTCCCCAAACGTTTGGAAAGAGAACTGAAGAAAAAGAATTTTACCTTCAAGATCAATCAAAACTTTTCAGAAGTCATCGAAAGGTGCTCCGAGGGAAAAACCCGAAAATCTTTGGGAACCTGGATCACGGAGGAAGTGATCGATGCCTATATCGCTTTCCACCAAGCCGGCTACGCACATAGTTTTGAATGTTATGGAAAAAATGGAAAGCTCATTGGCGGAATGTATGGTGTAGGCATTGGTGGATTTTTCGCAGGAGAGAGCATGTTTTACTTAGAATCGGGGGCTTCCAAAGCAACCTTGCTTTTCGCCGTTAACACTCTAAAGGAACGTGGAGCTAGTTGGATCGATGTGCAGATGCTGACACCACTTTTAGAAAGTTTGGGAGCAAAGGAAATTCCACGCCTTCAATTTATGAAAAAACTTAACAAAGCATTGAAAAATGAACGGTTAATCCCTTGAATCTCTCTTCGACACATGAATTGACACTTACAACCCCCCTGTGTTTTAAATCTAATTTCCTATGGACGACCAAAAACCAAAATCAACCGACTATCGCAATACCCTTAACCTCCCTAAAACCGACTTCCCGATGAAGGCCAGTCTGGCCATCCGGGAGCCTGAGTTTTTGAAAAAATGGGAGGAAAATAAGATCTACGAAAAGGGGTTAGAAAAAAATGCAGGTAAAGAAAAATTTGTCCTGCACGATGGCCCACCTTACGCGAATGGAAACATCCACTTCGGCCACATCCTCAATAAGGTCCTCAAAGACATCATTGTAAAATACAAATCTCTCTCCGGTTTTCAGAGTGAGTACGTCCCAGGTTGGGATTGTCACGGTTTGCCGATTGAGCATCAAGTCGACAAAGAACTAAAGGCGAAAAAAGTTGCCTTTGATCCGATGGAAATCCGAAAGGCGTGCCGAGAGTATGCCGCGAAATATGTAGATATTCAGAGAGAAGAATTCAAAAGATTGGGAATTATAGGGAGATGGAGTGAACCGTATTTGACCATGAATTTTAGTTATGAAGCGACGATCGCTCGTGAGCTAGGAAACCTCGTGAGAAAAGGGATGGTCTATAAAGGGTCCAAACCGGTTCACTGGTGCACACGCTGCCAGACGGCGTTGGCTGAGGCAGAGGTGGAATATGAAGACCACAAGTCCCCCTCCATTTATGTCGCTTTTGAAAGTAAAGAAGATTTAGGGGAAATCAGCCCTTTCTTAAAAGGTAAGAAAACGCATTTTATCATCTGGACCACCACCCCCTGGACCCTCCCTGCCAATCTGGCGCTCGCACTTCACAAAAGCTACATGTACGTCGCACTGCAAGTGGGAGAAGAGGTTTATATTGTGGCGGAAGGATTGCTTGAACAAGTTCGCAAAAGCCTCGGGTTCCACGAAGATCGGTTACTTGATCGAATCCCTTCCAAAAAATTAGAAGGGGTTTTGACAAAACATCCATTTCTCCCACGCGACTCACAAGTCATCCTCAGCGATCACGTCACACTGGATGCCGGTACCGGAGTCGTTCATATCGCACCCGGGCATGGACAAGAGGATTATGAGGTTGGACAAAAATATGGTCTTCGAATTTTGAATCCTGTCGATAACAAGGGAAAATATACCGAAGAAGTAGGAGTCAAAGAGTGGGAAGGAAAATTTGTCTTCGACGCCAATCCACTTATCATCGAACAGATGAAAGAAAGTGGAGTACTCCTCAAAATGGAAGAGACAACTCACAGCTATCCACATTGCTGGCGTTGTAAATCCCCTGTCATCTTCCGCTCCACCCCACAATATTTCATCTCACTCTCGCAAAATGATCTGAGAGGAAAGGCTTTAGATGCGATTCGCCGTTGCCAATGGGTCCCCCCGTGGGGAAGAGACCGAATTTATGGCATGGTCGAAAATCGCTCGGACTGGTGCATCAGCCGTCAGCGCAGTTGGGGAGTCCCGATCATGGGATTTAAATGTCTGGGCTGCAATCAATCGCTGCTCAGTGCGGATGTCATTGAACACATTGCCAATCTGTTTGAAAAAGAAGGGGCCGATGCCTTTTTTAAACATTCGGAGGAGGAGCTGCTTCCTCGAGAAACAAAATGTCCTAAGTGCGCTGGAACCAAATTTGAGAAGGAGAAAGACATTCTCGATGTTTGGTTTGACTCTGGAGTCAGTTTTGCCGCGGTGTTGGAAAAAACCCCTACCCTGCAGATGCCGGCTGATATTTATTTAGAAGGGACCGATCAACATCGTGGATGGTTCCATTCTTCGTTGCTCGCCGCGATTGGAACGCGGGACAAAGCCCCCTACAAAACGGTGTTGACCCACGGATTTGTGGTCGATGGGGCGGGGAAAAAATATTCTAAATCAGCGAAAAATTATACCCCTCCTCAAGACTTGATCCATAAATTGGGGGCTGAAATCCTTCGACTTTGGGTGGCGGCGGAAGATTATCGAAATGACATCCGTTTTTCTTCGGAAATTTTAGATCGCTTAGTTGAAACCTACCGCAAAATCCGAAACACCTGCCGCTTTCTGTTGGGAAATCTCTACGACTTTCAACCAGAGAAAGATTATGTCGACCCCAAAGAACGTCTTGAAATCGACCGCTGGGTGCTTGCTGCCTTACAACAGCTGATCGAGCGCACCAACGAAGCGTTTGAGAGTTTTGAATTTCACATTATCTATCACGCCATCAATCAATTCTGCACCGTGACGTTAAGCTCTTTCTATTTAGACATCTTGAAGGACCGCCTCTATACCTCCTTCCCCTCCAGCCAAGAACGACGGGCCGCTCAATCGTCGTTATGGGATATTATCCAATCGCTGACGATTTTGATGTCTCCGATACTTTCTTTCACCGCAGATGAGGTTCATCAGTACCTGCCAGCGCATTCTAAAAAAACATCTTCAGTTTTTTTAAGCGATTTTCCCGCACACAATCCATCTTTATGGGACGAGGAGCTGGTGGAACGCTTTGAGAAAATCGAACAGATCCGACAAGAGGTGCTTAAGGCATTAGAAAAAGCTCGCCAAGAAAAGGTGATTGGTCATTCTTTAGACGCCCAAGTGAGAATTAGCGCCGGTGAAAATTGGCAAAAATTTCTCCAATCTTACAACATGTTTTGGCCGCAATGCTTTATTGTCTCTCAAGTGATCGTTGTTTATGAGCTGGAAAAACCGACCTATACCTCCACAACGATCGAAGGGCTGAAGATTGAAGTTCGTAAAGCCGAAGGAACTAAATGTGATCGTTGTTGGAATTATTCGATTACAGTGGGGAAAAATGAACAGTATCCAACCCTGTGCGAACGTTGTAGTAAAGTAATGGCGCAGTTACAAAAATCATAAAAACATTTCATGAAAAAATATCGACCACTTTTCATCTATCCGTTGGTCATTTTAATCCTAGACCAAATCACCAAGTTTTGGATTCTTAAAAATTTTTATTTGGGTGAAACGCGTCCGGTGATTCCCGGTTATTTTGATTTAGTTTATGTCACCAATCGCGGCGCCGCTTTTGGAATGTTTTCCGATTGGCATTCTAACTACCAAACTTGGTTTTTCTTCATTGTCACCCTCGTGGCCTTCGCCGTTTTATTTGTTCTTTATAAAAATACTCAGCCTGATGATCGTAAAACTCAAATTCCTCTCGCCATGATCTTCGGCGGGGCACTCGGCAATATCATGGACCGTGTGATGCGAGGGGAAGTAACGGACTTCTTAAGTTTTCATTGGCAAAATAAAATTGCCGACTTTGATCTCCTAGGAAAACATTTTAGGTTCCCTTTAACCTGGCCAGCGTTTAATATAGCCGACGCCGCAATAACATGCGGCGCGTTATTTTTGGTCATTAAGACGATATTTTTTGACAAAAAGCGGCATTAAAATTCTTCATGCCGCAATCCGCATTTCAAATTCCGCATTCATAAGGAGTCAAAATAACTCATGAAACCATTTCTTTTTTACAGCCCGCATTTCTCTATCCCCAGTTTCGCCTTCATGATCATGATGGCCTCTCTTATCGCCACAGCTGTCCTATATAAAACTGCCCCTAAACGGGGGCTTTCCCAGGTAGTGGTACTGGATTTAGCGATTATTGGAACACTGGCAGGGGTACTCGGGGCGAGGATATTTCATATTTTGGTCGAGGCGCCGGGATATTATTGGGAACATCCCACCCATGTTTGGCAGATCTGGCGCGGAGGTTTTGTCAGTTATGGGGTGTTTATCGGATTTGCGATTGGATGGATTACTTATTTAAAAGTCAGAAAACTAGATACCCTCAGTTACCTTGATCATTTGGGACTTTTTGGCGGACCGATCGTCGATTTTTGTGTGCGAGTTGGCTGCCTGCTGGCAGGGTGTTGTTATGGTAAACCGAGCATCTTTCATTCAGGAAAATATTTTCTCTACCTCACTTTTAACTCGGGGGATGCAGGCTCCAAATTTCCAGGAGTCGCTCTCTACCCCACTCAAATTTATAGCATGATCGTTTCCATCATCATTTTTCTCATTCTCTACTTCATTGTCGACAAACGAAAATCCTTTAAGGGGCAAGTGATGATGACCTTTCTGATGCTCTATGCAGCCTCTCGGTTTTTCATTGAGTTTTTGCGCGGAGATATGGATCGAGGAGTTTACTTCAACGCTATTTCGACCGGGCAGATCATGAGCATCCTGTTTTTCTTTGGAGCGATGGGATGTTATTTTTATTTCAAGAAACGTTATCCCTTAAAAAGGATAACAGACAACAGACCACAGACAACGGACCACTGACCTGCAAACAGAGATCATGAATAGCACCGAGTTCGCTAAACAATCAGAAAACCAAAATATTTTCCGTCAAACTCTCTGGGTTTGGTTTTTGACGATGGTCGCTACTCGTCTGCTTTTTGAACTGCAAAGAGTGAGATTCTTCAAAGAGAATCTAGCCCTATTTACCGCTCTATTACTAATTTATGTCCCCTTGGGAGTACTGTGGTACCGAAAAGAAAAGCTTCCATTCTTTGACCCATCGCTCAATCAATTCGCACGCTCGCTGGGTTGGTTTTTATTAACCGCTTTACTGGTTTTTCCCGTGATTGAATTTGGAAATCGGTACTTTCTAGAAATCTTTTTTCACCAACACTATATTGGGGGACATTGGAGAGGAATCAGCCGAGTCGCCTTTTTTCATCTTTTTCTGATCGCACTTCCTGAAGAATTTTTTTATCGCGGTTTTATTCAATCTCAACTCAACCGAGTCTGGGGAAGACCTTGGAAGTTTTTAGGAGCACCGATTGGGAAAGGACTCTTGATCACCGCATTCCTCTTTGCCCTTTCTCACAGCATGATTATGTTGAGGTGGTGGCACTTTTCGATATTTTTCCCGGCATTGGTATTTGGATGGCTTAGGGAAAGAACCAATTCAATCACCGCTAGCGCCCTGTTTCAGGCCCTTTGCAATGTCTACAGCTATTGGATCGTCATCAATTATCGTTGACGGCGCTTGTCATCCTGGACTTGATCCAGGATCCATTTTCTAAAATAGATCTTACCTCATTGACTC
>JBGTGJ010000141.1:0-9249 GCA_041746775.1 bacterium | reverse complement strand
CCAATCGACGTATTTTAGGAAAAGAAAAGATCCCCGCAAAGGCGACTAGCGAACCAGCAAAAGATGCAAAAAAGAGCGGAATATCGTGATCGATGGCATGCCAGATCAGAAGGGCAATAAATGGGATAAAGGCGATCGTCCCGATCCATTGGGTACGAATTCTTTGTTTGGAAAGAGCCTGGATGGTGTTTTTGATGCGCAGGTAGGAACGGTCTTTTACCTCGTCCATTCCTGTCTCTTCGTGCTGAAAATGCAGGTCCAAATCTTCTGCTAACTCTTCCGAAAAATAAAGCCCCAACAATTTTTGACGGATTTCCAAGGGGATTTTTTCACGAATCATCGCGACCCCCAGCGGTTCCCCTTCGTGAAGCCGTTTTTCGATCGCCGAGTATTGATCTCCTAACAAGTCTTTGTAGTTATCGACAAACTCGGCAGCCAGCATCACCTGGCCATGCCGCTCTGCCTGCAGAAACCTAACATCTGCGGTGTGCAGATCCAGTAGGTCTAATTTCTGGATATCGACCTTGGTCCCCTTCAATTTTTTTCGGATGTTAAAAAAGACGATGAAAAAACTCAAAATGGCAACCGGCATGCAGTAGCGCAGAAAAAAGGAATTATCGAGGTGGGGGGAAAGATTCGCCTTCATGATCAGGTTGGGAGGTTCTCCGTAAGCCAGCCACATCCCGCAGACGGTCGTGACGACCGTAGAGACCATCACTGCATAGATCAATGCCTCATCCCGAACCTTGGCCAGAAAAAGCAGCAGAACCAGAATACGGATCATTAGTCCAATCATTGAGACGCCATCCAGGATTCCGGAAAAGAAGGAGACCAAGGCAGCAAGGATCCCGATGGTGATGACTACTCGCCCTTTGTTTTTTTTGAGGACCGCAAAACTCACACTTTCTAACAACCGAGTTTGAGCGATACAGGCGACAAACAGGGTGAGTCCCAAAATAAATAGCATGGTGTCGGCATGGACCAGTTCATCCCAGCCGTGGAAGGTCAGCAGATAATGTTTGAGCGCCGGATTAAAAGCCGAAAACCCCTCGGAGCTAAATTGTTCCTTCATGGAAGAAGTAGGCCACCACACTGTCCAAAAGGTGGCAAAAATCACCATCACGGCCCCATAGGTGATGGCATTTTTATCGATGCGATAACGGATAGAGCCGAAGACAAATAAGCACATCACGGTGAGCAGGACTTGGGCGGCAATCAGGGCTTTAGGAAACTCTATCTTTTGCCCCAATAAAAACATCGCGATCGCCAAAACCAGGCTGAAGAGGAGAAATTTTTTGGAAGAGATTGAAATAATCTCCGGCGAATTTTCGGAAGAGTGGGAGTTCATAATTATTATGGGGTGGATTTTATGAAGATTTAAATCACTCTTAGGTAATCTTCAATCGGTTTTTCCCAAACCTTGACCCCGCAAAAGCGCTCCCCTTCGGGGCAGATCGGCTTGGTTCCTGCCTGTTTTCGAATGTAACAGGGGGCGAGGATATGGCGAGTCAGTTGTGGGTGAACCGCTTGGACCGCGCAGATTTCGTCCAATGTGGCATAAAAAATTTCTTCCTGAGCGGTGTAACAGGCACGGGCGTGCCATTTGTGATGGAGGTTGAGCAGATCTCCACTCTCTTCAAAGCGAATCGGAAAAGCGTTGGGTAAAAGATAGAGGGCGAATTCTTTTTTGAGCCCCAAGTTGAGCAGTTTTTCGATCCCGCTAAAACTTTTCTCCATCGATTTTTGAAAGAGATCATGGGCCTCGCCGGTTTCGCGAAGCAGAAGTGGGGTGATGAAATCAGGTTTACCCGTAAAATGCGCTTCTAAAATCGGCCGAGAGGCGGGGGTCATTCGATGACGCTGGTCTTGTGAATCGGCGGTATGGCTGATTTTTTTTCGGAAGGTGTAATGCACATGGAAGAGAGTTCGAGTCAGTTTCGAAAGAGTATTGATATTGAGGGTATCGGCCAATGAGTGATTTTTCGCAGGATTGAGGACAAGGTCGATCGCTTGTTCATCCGAAAGTTGTGCGCGTGTGACTCCCAGCACCGAGCGGACTGAAGCGGCCAAGGTTTGTGGGGCATGTGCCTTGTAGTCGCTTAATACGGAATAATGCCCTTCCAGTGAGGCATCAAATTCCCGCAAAAATTTTTCAGTCACTGAGGTTGAACTTAAATTTTCTTTTATCCACTGATATTCCGGAGTTTCTTCTAACTGGTATGGATCGGTCAGTTCACGTGCAAACAGCGGATCCATCTCTTGAACCGCTTGCACCATCTGCTCCACCACGATCTTTTGTTCCCACGGTGTATCGAAGGCATTCATCAGTTTGTGATAACGCATCAGAGTTAAGGCGCTGATGGTGTGGTAGAGATAGGCGTGAGTCGCGACTGGCAAGGCATAGCGGGCGACCTCATAGGATTTTTTCTTCAATACTGGTTCGTAACGATCGAGGTATCGTTGTCTTACTGGGAAAATTTTAAAGTATTCATTCCGAACCTTGGGCAACAATAGTTCGATCAATCTTTCATAATCGGCCATTTGTCCGGTGATGATCTCTTCGTAGACGTTTCGTTGTCCTTCGCTCATCGGAGGGACAACATAGTTTCCCTTGGCAACTTTGACATAGCGTTGTGAGACCTGTTCGCTGTTGTAATAAGGATGGGAGTGGAGGAACGACCAGAGAAATTGGCGTGAAACATTTTCTAGCGAAAAGACAAAATGAGCGTGCTGGCGAGTCGTGAGATGCCCTGCCTCTCGAGTCGATTGAGAGATTTTATCCCGCAACAGGACCGCTTTTTCATCCTTCGAAACATCCGGGACCCGAATCACCCCTTTGGCAGAGTAACAGGTCCGCGCCGTCGCGACCGCAAGATCATAAGGATCGCGAATCACAGCTTCGAGGGTTACTTTGGGGGGTAGGGAGAGATAAAACACTTCGTTCACCTTAATACTTTCATATCTCTATTGGGGGAAATTTTAAAGAGCCCTAAGAGATTTGAGAAGTGAGGTCAACGGACGATTTTTTTTACGACGAAACAAAATATCAGTGCGATTCCAAACAGTGTCACAATGGTAGGACCGGTCGGCAGATCATACCAATAGGAGGCGGCAATGCTCACTATGCTGGTGAGCAGTCCGATCGTCCAACCAAAAAAGATGAGCGATTTCAACCGGTCATAAAATAGGATCGCGCAGCTTGCTGGAACAATAAGAAAAGCAAAGACCAGCAGAATCCCCCCAATCTGCACGGAACTGGTGATCACGAGTCCAAACGAGAGGTAAAACAGCAGATCCCATAGGTGAATTTTCATTCCGCGCCGCTTCGCCTCCTCCGGCTTAGTCGAGACCAACATCAGCTTGTGACGGACAGTATAGTGAAAGATCCCCAATAAAAAATAGATGATGGCGGTTTTGATAATGACCGGCCAGCTGACCCATAAGATGTTTCCCGACAAGATGTACTTCAGGTGTTCCGAACCATGTGGAATCTTGTCGGCAAGGAGAATCGAAAGGGCAGAAGCGGTGGCAAACGAAATCCCAATGATCGCCTCTTGGTGCAATCTTTCATTTCTCACAAACGCAAAAAAAAGCGCTCCTAAAAAAGTAAATCCCAGAGCGAAGAAGTAGGAAATCTGACTTTCCGGTTCAAAACCAAACACAAAAGCGATTGTCATCCCGAGTGCCGCGATCTGCGCTAGGGCGATATCGACAAAGATGACGCCGCGGCGGATGACGTGGATACCGAGATAGGTATGGATTCCGGTTAAAACAACACAGGCACAGAAGGCGGGGAGTAGGAAGAGTAGGGCGTTCATAATACCTCCGCCAGTCGTTGAATCAGAGCATCAAACAATTCCGAATAAGTTTTGATATCCCCCTCACCTCCCACCGAAGTGGGGAGGATTAAAACCTTGATGCCAGTCTTTGCCGCCAGTTTTTGCGATGGTTTGGGATCATAATAGTTTTCGGTGATGACGAGAGGAATTTTTTCTTTTTCGATTAGGTTAATTAAAGAAAGGATATGTCCTGGGGAAGGGGGAATACCTGGCTTAGGTTCGATCAATCCCATGACTTGTAATCCTGCCCAATCAACGAAGTACGAAAAACTCTTATGGTGGGTGATGATTTTTTTTCCTTTTAGTGCAACTAATTTTTTTTCCCACTCTGAGATTTTATGCTTAAGACGAGACTCAAATTGTCGGTAGTTATTTTGATAATCGAAAGCATGGGCTGAGTCTATTTGCGCCAGGCGTTGAGCGATTTGACTGGCAATCACCAACCCATTCTGTGGGTTGAGCCAATAATGAGGATTTCCTTCAGGATGAATATCCCCCATCGATCGATCAATTCTACCGGTGGGAATCTCTAAAATAGCAACCCCCTCCGCTGCGGAGAGATGTCCTGGTTGTCCGAATTGGACTTTTGGATTACGAGATTGTGTCAGCAGAACGGGAAGCCAACCTGTTTCTAATTGAAGCCCTACTTCGATGAGTAGATCGGCTCGGCTTAACAAGACCGCGTAGCTCGGTTTCGGTTCTAAATAATGTGGGTCTTGATCTCCGCGTGCAATGCTTTTTACTTCCACAAACTCTCCCCCGATTTCTTGGGTCAGTGCGGCTAAATCCGAGATCGTGGTGACCACTTTGAGTTTGGCGGAAGCGTTGAGGGGAACTAGTAATGATAAAATTAAAAAAAGTATTTTTTGTTTCATAAGAACTCCTGTTGTTAATGCGGAATTCGGAATTAATTCAGAATTTTCATTCCGTATTCACCATTCCGAATTCGTTAAAACTGATGTGCTCCATGCGGTCCCATGTTGAAGATCATCTGCAGGATCCCGATATGGGATGGTTCGACTCCACTTTCATCTAGATAATCATATTGGGCACGCAGTCGGAAGAATTCGCTCGGATAAAAGGATGCGATCGGAGAGATCCGCCATGCGTCGAAATCGGCGCGCGGGAAACCAAAATAATCGAACCGCATTCCGGCCCCCCAACGACGACTCCACTGTCCCAGTAGGTAGGTGGAAATTCCCCCTTCTTGCTGGTTGCCTCCGGGGATCTGCAGACTTCGGTAGATATATTCTGTCTGCCACTCGATCCCGGTTTCTCGGCTCGGTTTCCATTTCAGTAGAAAGTCTCCGCCAAGCAGCAGGGTTTGATTTCCCGGCGCGGTGTTATTGAACCCGTAGGCGACAGAGCCCCCTAGTAGAGCGGTGAGATTGGGGGTGATATCGGTAGATCCGACCAATCTTCCATCATAGGCGAAGTCTTCCTTTCGCCCCCCATCGAAGTTTCCTTCATTATCCCCTTGGGTGAAGGAGAACTGGGACTGAAAGAAAAATGGAGTTGGGAACAGATAGCTGAATTCCACACCGAGCTCGTTGAATCCTTCTCCGCTAAAAAAGAAACGATTGGGAAGGTTGTTATTGGTGAACGGCCAACGCTCCACATGTTTTTGATTTTGGCGACCAAACGGAACTAAATATTTTCCCGCTTTGACCTGAAATCCCTTGGGAAGGGAAAGGGTGGTGATAAACGCCTCTTCGAGCTCGACCCCTTCTTCTCCCACTGCAAGAAAGACATCCGCACGCACATACGGGTCGATGACCGATTGAAAGGCGATCTCGACCTCTTGAAGAGTAAATCCAGTACGAGTGGGATCGTGCTCGATATCCTCCTCCGGTTCCTGACTAAAATAAGCACCGCTAAAAATTCCTATCACGCTAATATCGGGAAGTAATTTCCAGGCTCCGCCCGATCCAGCCTTATATTTCCATGCACCCAGCGAGCGTGTTGTCTCACTTTGGGTTTCGGCAGGGGGAGTTTCAGCAACCGTGATGGCGGGGGCTGGATCCTTAGGTGAAACCGCTTCTTGTTCTTTTGGAAGAGGCTTTTGTTCAAGTTCATCAATCCGTTGATTTTGCTTTTCGACAACTGTTGATAATTTTTGGACCGTTTGATTGAGTGCTCGGATCTCTTCTTTCAAGCTCTCCACTTCATTCTCCTGGGCATGGGTTTGTGAAGTGAGTGAAAGGGAACAGTAAAAGAAGATCGCAAGTACTCGCAATATTTTTGACATTTTCATGCGAGACTCCCTAAAAAAATTGAGTGTGATTAAAAGGGGAGCTGATAGACTCCACCCAAATATGATTTTAGGAAGCGAGAGGAGGACCGCGAATCGGGATTTTTAAGGCGAGAGTGAGCTGTTGAGAAACGTATAAAGGAAGTTGGAATTCTTCGTGCTGGGAAATGTAGGCAGAGTTTAAATCAACTGAGACGTTGATAATTTTTTTGCTTTGAATGGAGGCCTGACAAGTAACACAATGCTCTGACTTTTCAGCAAAAGCTTCATGAGGGCGATGGGCACACAATAAAGTGAGAGAAAGTAGCAAAAAACCAGCGAATGCCCATGAAAATGCAGAATGTTGGGAGAGAGACTTTCTCATAAATCGGTTTCTAGTTAAATAATATGGGCTATGGATGTCAATGTCTAATCTTCATTGCCATCTTACGAAATAAGATAGGACCAAAGAAAAATCCCTCTCGTTTCCACATAAGAGAACTCGGGGCAGGTTTTAGTCTAATCTTAAAAAATCGAATTAAAAATAAATCAGGAGGTTTAAAAATGAGACTCATTAGAAAATATACTCTCGGTTCGTTTCTCTTTCTTTCCATCTTATTGATTTCCAATTCCGCACAATCGGCTGTCATTAATGTCAATGAGTTTGACGATGAGATGAATAATGATGGGGATTGCTCGTTGCGGGAAGCGGTCGAGGCGGCCAATACCGACCTTGAAGTCGATGATTGTGCTGCAGGAAGTGGAGAAGATCAGATCAATCTTCCTCCAGGAGAGTACACCCTTTCCATTTCAATCGCCAACGAAGATGGCAATCAAACAGGCGATCTCGATATTTTAAGTAATATCAGTTTTGTCGGTTCCGGTGCCGATATCACCACCATTGATGCCAACGGCTTAGGGGATCGGATTTTTAATGTGGTCTTTGGTGAGTTAGAGGTCTCGATCTCTGGCCTGACGATGACGGGAGGAGATGTTACGGATGCGGTATTCCAAGAAGGGGGGGCGATTCAAGCCTTGGGTTCTTTGAGTTTAAATGAAGTCCATATCACCAACAATCGAGCCGAAGATGGTGGGGGGATTTTTATCAGAAATGGAACAGGGGAGATTTTTAATAGCACGATCTCCAATAATACCGCGACCAATCGCGGAGGGGGAATCCAAGCTGCCGACTATACATTGGATCTCAATAATACGACCATCACTGGAAATCAGGCACTCAATGGCGGGGGACTAGGGGCGTTTGATGCAAGATATAATTTTTTTAGCAGCACGATTGCCTTTAATGAAGCAACGCAAGACGGAGGTGGGCTTTTTGTTGAGGAGAATTCTGCAGGAAGCATCGCTAATTCCATCCTGGCGGGAAATTCGGCAGGAACTCCACAGCCAGATTGTAAAGAAGCAGTAGGTGTCTCGTTTCAATTTTCCAATTTGACCTTTAACATCTTTGGAGACTTAGTCGATTGTGAGGACGAAACATCGGAGGTAGATCAAATCATTATCGATCCTAGCGATCTGAACTTGGGATCTTTAGCCGATAACGGCGGACCTACTCCGACCCTTGCTCTACTATCCGACAGCCCCGCGATCGATCGAGGAAACCCGGCAGGTTGTATCGATTCCACCTCGAGTATATTAGACACCGATCAAAGAGGGGAACCTCGTGAAGTGGATGGAAATGAAGATGGAACAGCGATCTGTGATGTAGGGGCATTCGAATTTATCCCAGCGGAAGAACAGTCAGGGGGATGTAGTTTGAGTCCCAGTGGAAATCTTCCCTCGTATCAAGCGGGTCTTCTAATCACGCTAGCTTTGATTTCGTTAGTGGGTTGGAGACGAATCGTTTCAAGATAAAAGGCAAAAAAAATGGGGGCAAATTAAATTGCCCCCATTTATTAACAGCATGTATCGTTAGAAATTATACGCAAATTCTGCTGCGATACCATGAGAGAGAGAGGTAGTATCTCCATTGGCAGGAGGGACTAATGCCGCTCTTGCATCCGGAGTAGAGTCATAGGCATGAATATCAACTCGATACTCCAACTTCATCTTGGCACCATCGGTGATATCATAACCGGTACCAATTAGGAGATTGTGGATCTGTTGATCGGCTCCTGTGGCGACCCCGTGGAAATCGTTGATATAGCCATAACTAAAGAAGAGATCCCAGATATCGGTGAAGTTGTAATCGACGACCAATAAACCGCCGGCAAATTTCCGATTAGGAGCATTTACGCCAGCGAGATTATTTCTTTGGTAGTAGATCCCTTCTCCAGCCAGTAATAAGTTCTCGGTCGGTTTGATCGAGAAATCGAGATCTAAGAGATGATCAAGGTGGGCGTTATTCCCGGCTTGTTCAGGCCCTCCCATGTAGGATAATCCAATGGTGCTCTTCTTTCCTTCTTCACCAAAGTTATATCCTGCACGCATTCCCCAAGAAGGGACGGCGCTGTCTCCCGATCCACTTGGCCCAACCAGACACGCTCCGCCTAACTGGATACAGTCAAATAGCTGATTCATGACGTAGACGTTAAGATCGAGATGGTCCCCAAACGCCCAGTACATCTTCGCACCGGTCACGTTAGTTGGGGTGACAAAGTTAAAGATATTGGAGAAGGAGATCGTTGGATTGTCGGCACGATCAACTAAATAATAACCGACTGGGGCATTAAATCTACCGATGGAGAATTCACCTGCTAGAACTCCTGCCGTCACATAACCTTGTTCGAGTTCGAAATTGTTACCACCAATATTTCCGCTATCAGTATTTCTCTGGCTACCTGAAAGGAATCGGCCAAAGTCGAGATCGGCACGAATTCGAATTTTATCTCCAAAAGATTTTTGGATATCTAACTCGACCTGATCGAGATAGAAATTGAAGGTGTCTCGATTAGGGGCGGTGGCACCGCGGAAATCGCGGAGTTGACCGCTGATATCTCCAATCGCGGCATTATCATCATGTTGCCATCCGGTAACGACATCGATGTTCCCACTGAACTCGAGTCCACCTGCGGATGACTCTTCAGCGATTGCAGGAAGGCTGATGGCTAAAGCCATTAATCCTGCAAAGAGCGAGAGTTTTTTCATTTTCGTTTCTCCTTATTAGTTATTATTTTCCCTTAGAAATTGTATCCAAATTCTACAGAAAGCCCGTTAGACAAC
>JBGTGJ010000140.1:0-1951 GCA_041746775.1 bacterium | reverse complement strand
TGGGGAATTTTGGAATCATCAAACATGTTGCCCCGATTGCCTTTGGACGAGAATTCTACCAGCGGGTAGATCGTTTAAAAATCCGTTCCAAAGAATTATTGCAAGAAGGGACGCCATGGCAGTTTAATTTCCCTAAGCTTGTTCCTCAAGCAGCAGCAGCAATTTCCAACATACGAAAACCCGGTCTATTACCAGTGCGAACGGAGTTAAAATTAAATGCTATGGCAAGTATTCAAGTGATGGAGGGGGTCAGTGGAGAAAAAATTTATGATAGTGGTCCGTTGGGAAAGTTTACTCGCGAAACAATTCGAGATGTTAACGTTTACACACCACATATTTCCTCGGAGTCCTCGCAACCCACCAAAGGATTAGTGATTCTTATCTCTGGGCTTCGTGGAAATCATACCTGCTTTGCTGAGCTTCCCAAGCAATTGGCGGAAGAAGGTTGGAAGGTAAAAATTCTGGTCTTTCCAGGATTTGATTTTGACTCTCCCAGGAATACTCTAAAAGTCGATATTCTGGGGGCTCACAAATTAGCTCTAAACTGGAAAGAATCTCTCGACAACGCTACGACTCAATTAATGAAAGAAAATTTAGGAGATCCAGTTTATTTAGGTGGTTTTTCCCTAGGGGGAGCGGCAGCCGTTCGGCTTTATGAAGGGAAAAAACATAGTTTTAATGGTTTAATTCTAGGGGCGCCGGCACTCGCTTTCACCTCTTTTGAATCGATGATTCCTTTGCAGGGAACTCTCCTTCGTCGTTTAGGTCTGCCGCTATTGTCGCAGTTTAAAGATTTGTCGCGTCATGGGAGAACTCCTCAATTAGATCCCAAGATCGCTGATCATGTCTACTTGATGAATCCGAAATATTTTTCTGCAGATTATGCCGGTGTATTGTTTGGAGAAGAGGCGAATCGTGCGATGTTCCGTCTGACTCAAGACCAAATTCGTCCACCCGTTCTATTATTTTATGATAAAAAAGATCCCACCGTTTCTCCTCGAATTGCCTCATTAGTTAACGAGGTCTTCAGTGAGGTTGAGATTCAAGAGGTAAAAAATAGCGACCATTATATTTTTGCCTCCCCGAATCGACAGAGGGTTTTTTACAAACTGCAAGTTTTTCTTAATGAAAATAAAGAAAGCTATTTGTGGCGCGGTGTTCCCAAAGATTCGTTATTTTAACGACTCCTAACGCAGCGCGTTTTGCAGCGGCTGAATCTTAAAAAAAACTTAGCAATCTTTTTTTGAACCTCCCGATAACTCTCTAGCACTGTCGAAATCCCCAATAGGGTTGGGGGAAAGGGTGAAGAGAGATGTTGGGTCTAATCCATAAAATCCTGCCGATTCGGCAGGTCTTTTCTATTATTTTCACTTTGATTGCTTTCGTACCTCTCCAGGCATGGGCCGGTGGGGCTCAGCAGACGACCATTGACGGGGTCCCTTTTCGGTGGGGAACCGAGTTGGTCTTTAATGCCGATAAGGGGAATCTTAAAAGTGATGTCGCTGCCTTCCGTCATGACGCGGCGATGCAGATGGTTGAAGATGCCTTTGATACTTGGGGGGGATTAGTTCAAAACTCTTTCGATATCTACGAAGGGGAATCGCTTCCCTTCATCGAAGATGATGCAGGTAGCGATCTTAATCAAAATAATTTTGACCTTTATTTAAATTCCAATGTGGCGGTTAATCCAGTGGTCTTTGATGAGAATGGAGAAGTTTTAGAGGAGATTTTTGGAGAATGTTCTAAATTTTCTTTGCTCGCATTTGCAGGGTTTGAAGATTGGAATATCAACACAGGAACTATCGAAAAGGCACGCGCGGTTTTTAGTGGGGCATGTATTCCTGACTCCAACGGAAAAACGGTTTCTCAAGATGGATGTGGCGGCTGTCCGATTCGTCTAGATTCCACTCAAGTTCGCACGATGATTTTACATGAAGTTGGGCATTTGTTG
>JBGTGJ010000139.1:0-4461 GCA_041746775.1 bacterium | reverse complement strand
GCATCAAAAAATAGCCGCTTAAGAAATATAGTTCAGCCCCAACGATCGTATCGATAAGAAAGGCGACAAATCGGTCACGTAAAGGGGCAGGAGTGTAAGCACCGACCGCAGGTTGCGAAACGTATCTGGGGCGAGTTGCTTTTGGAAATTGCGGAGGAGGGGGTGGGGGTTGAGCGATCGACGTCTCCTTGACCTTTCGAGAAACCTGGTCCTCAGGCAAAGGGGAGGTAATCTCTTCATGAACTAAAACCCGAGACGACTTTTTCTTATAGTCAATCTCGGTTAATTCTTCTTCGTCATCGTCATTCCAATTAAGAGGCATAAATAAATCGAACATCGAATTTCGAACATCGAACATCGAAAAAATCGTTCTTAAGAAACGATATTCGATGTTCGATGTCCGATGTTCGATCCAATGGTTTTTCGCGCCCAGGCCGGGTCATCTGTAATGATAGCATCGATCCCATAATCGATGCACGTTTGTAATTGGTGGGGGGTGTTGATCGTCCAAGTGAAGATTTTTTGCCCTTTTTGGTGAGTTTTTTCGATATGGGATGGTTTAAGTAATGGGAAAGAAGGGTGCATAGAATAAGGCTTTAAAAACTGTGCCGACCACCCTTTTCTTAGGGCGAGAGGGGATTTTTCATAAAGCAGCAGACCAACTCGAATGGCTGGATTAATCTTTTGTAATCGGAGCAGAATTGCAGGGTTAAAAGAACTTACTACAACGCGGCGCAGTAATTTAAATTTTTGGATCATTTCGGCGACGTCCAGTTCAATTCCATCCGACCGAATCCCCATCCCTTTGATTTCAATATTAATGACCTCCATTCCTTTGACCAGATCCAAGACTTCTTTTAAAGTTGGGATTCTTTCGGTATGAAAATGGTGTCCCTTATGGCTTCCAAAATCGAGTTTCTTTAATTGAGCCAATGTCATTCTGTGAAGAAATCCTTCTTTTCCGGTGAGAATTTTGACATTTCGATTGTGGGTGACGACGACCTCTCCCGAACCACACTTCCATACATCCAGTTCAATCCCGTCCGCTTTATCTTCGATGGCGCGTACAAAGGAGGCCAAGGTGTTTTCTGGCAAATGGGCACTGCAGCCACGATGGGCGATGATGAGCGGGGTGGTCATGGGATTTCCTTTGCAGTAGATAATAAAAAATTAAGGAGACTCGTGCTATACATCGCCGCAGTTTCGGTGCGAAGTACGGTGTTGCCTAAGGAGTAGATTTGAAAACCATGTTGGATCGCTAAATCGATCTCTTCGGTGGTACAGCCCCCTTCCGGTCCGATGAGAAAGAGATGTTTTGAAAAGCTTTTGAGTTTCTCGTCTGTTCCGAAGAGTGGGATATTGGATTTTAACTCGAATAATATTTTATTAATAGAACCGGGTTCTTTTTCTAAACTCTTCAACCAATCATTTATTTTCATCGGAGCGTCCCATTGCGGCGGTTGAGCCCTTCCGCATTGTTTAATCGATTCTTGAGAGATCTTCTTTAGACGCTCCATTTTGTTTTTAGAAATTTCGTCCCCTTTGAAGCGACCACGGGTCAACAAAAGCGGCGTGACTCGGGCCACCCCCAGTTCTGCTAGTTTTTCCGCCAACCATTCCATTCGTGGCCAGCGGACCATCCCGATCCCGATCCAGAGTGGAAGGAGGGGAGAAGCTTCTCCTGTGATTCGAACGATTTTTCCCTGCAAACTTTCCGCTAACCATTCCGCCTCGCCCCGTTTTCCATCTGGAAGCAAGACTTGGAAAATTTCTCCAGCCTTGAGACGCATCACTCGAGTGAGGTGGTGGAGGTCCTCTTTTTTGAGTTCAAAGAAACCTTCGGAGTTGGGTGGAGTTGGGAGGGGGAAAAGGGGCATAAGATCGTGAAGGCGTGAAGCGTAAATTATTTTATTCCCATCCGAAGTGCTCCATCCAACCGGATGACTTCGCCGTTGAGCATCGGGTTTTCCACAATGTGTTTGGCGAGTGCGGCAAACTCTTCTGGTTTGCCTAACCTTTTGGGGAACGGAATCTGTTCCGCCAAAGAGAGTCGCGCTGGTTCGGGAAGTTTGGCGAGCATCGGAGTATCAAATGTCCCGGGTGCGATGGTGGCGACACGAATGCCGTACGGCGACAAATCACGCGCAAGCGGAAGGGTCATCGAAACGATTCCCCCTTTGGAAGCAGCATAAGCAGCTTGTCCAATTTGACCATCGAAGGCGGCGATTGAGGCGGTATTGACGATGACTCCGCGTTCACCGTCTGGATTGGGTTGATTTTCGGCCATCACCTTCGCGGCGAGACGGCAGACATTGAACGTGCCGAGGAGATTGACTCTCAAAGTCATTTCAAAAGATTCAAGATCTGATGGAACTCCTTTGCTTAAGGTTTTGATCGCAAAAGCGATGCCGGCGCAATTGATGGTGAAATGAATGCCGCCGAATTTTTCTTTTCCTTGGGATAAGGCCGATTCGACCTGCTCCGTTTTTGTCACATCGGCTGGAGCGAAGAGTATCGGTCGATCTGAAATTTTCTTGATGCTCGCTTGGTTTGACTCTGTTGGTAGGTCGACAATGACAACATTGGCTCCTGCTTCTAAAAAACTTTGAGCTACGGCAAAACCTAAACCAGAAGCCCCACCCGTGACGAGGGCGGTGTGATTTTTAATTTGCATGGGAAGAACTCCTATATATTTTTTCTTCTGTTAGCTGGTTTTAATCAAGAATGGGTAGTAAAAAATACTGGAAGATTCCTTTCTTTTTAACCAACCTTGAGCTAATTCGGTTTTTTTTCATTACATAGGAGAAATTATGAAACATCTTATTTTGGTAGCACTCATGCTGTCTATTTCCGTTGCGATGATCTCGTGTGAAAAAAAGGAGGCTCCGCAAGAAGAGTCTGGGATCTCTTTCAAAATCAAAAAAGGATCCGATGGGATAGAATTAAAGTTGGATGGCCTGAATAAACCTGAAAAAGAAGAAAAATAATTTTCCAAGTTAAAGGATACTATTTATCTAACAACAAGGCTGACCAGCCTTTGAGGTTCAGGCGCTCCATTAATCTCATTTTTCGATAGGTTTGAAGCAATTCTTCACAATCCCGATAAAGCAAACCACTGACGATCAAGGTTCCACTTTTTTTCAGATGAGAAGTGATCGTGGAGTAAAGCTTTTGTAATGGGATCAGCTCAATATTGGCAATGATGAGGTCAAATTTCTTGCCAGTCTTTCCTATCGACTGCCTCACTTTTACTCCATCCATTCGGTTATTTTTCAGATTAGTTCGAGTCATTTCGAGCGCCTGCGGATCGATGTCGACCGCATGGACTTCTTTTACCCCAAGTCGTTTTGCCAACATCGCAAGGATTCCAGTTCCGCACCCCAAATCAAGGAGACTATCAATCGATTTTTTTTGAATTGCTTGAGACAAAAATCTTGCGGCGAGCTGGGTTGTGGGATGGGTGCCGGTTCCGAAGGCGAGGCTTGCGGTGATATAGAGTGTATTCGCTTGAAGATGTTGAGGGAGTTTTCCTCGGGGGTCGATCCAGATTTTCTCCTTCCCTTCCTTGCTCAAAACAAAAGGCTTGAGATATTTTTGGTATTTTTTAGTCCAAGCACCGCGCTTTACGGTTTTTATTTTTGGGGAAATAAAAATCTTTTGATTGGCTGAAGCGTCTTTAAATTGTCGGATCACTTCTAGAGTTTTTTTGGATCTGACATGGTCTTTAATTTGGGCTGTAAGTTCGATTTGGTTTCCTTGAACATTCCGCTCTCCCACAGTTAGAATTCCCAGCTGATAAAGATTCCCCAACGCTAGATCAAGGTGGGTAGGAAGTACTTTGGTTTTGAGTAGATAAAAATCTGCGGGAATTTGTCTTGGTGTCATGATTGTTTTCCGATAAGGGCGTAAAAATCTAGAAAGGAATTAACTTGGAAAAGTTTATTCGTCCATTCATTCGTTTTTTAATTAAAGGTTATGGGGCTATTCTCTTACTATTTCTCATTTTGGCAGGGTTGAGCCTGCCGCGCACCATTCATCTCTTTAAAAAAATCAGCACAGATCCGATTGATCTACTTCCTAAAGATTATATCAGTGTGAAGACCCTTCTTGATATCCGAGACAAGATCCTACCGAAGAAAAAATTTTCGGTCGTATTTGAGTCGGAAAATCCGGATCAAACTAAAAAATTGATGGAAGACCTGAAGCCGGTTCTCGAAAAGGATCCGCTAGTAGGGAAGGTTTATCTAACCAAAGTAGGGTTTGATTTTTTCGATAAACACAAACTGCTTTATCTTGAACTTGAAGACTTGCAAAAAATTCATGACCGAATTGACCGAAAAATTCAGCGGGAAAAATTAGGAGGGTTCTACATCAGTTTTGAAGAAGAAGAGGATAAAGAGGAACTCGATTTTGGAGATATAGAGGAAAAATATGAGGTGAAGTATGGGGAGGGGACGGCCA
>JBGTGJ010000138.1:0-17581 GCA_041746775.1 bacterium | reverse complement strand
CCCCCCGCCCGTACGCTGCAAAAGTAAAATTTTTGGATTGTTTTTCTAACCCCCACAAAAAAGAACCCCCGGCGGTCGCCGGGGGTCCTAGGGGTTAAGAGGAGTGTGGGATATAGGGTCTATTTTCTAAGTTAATTATATGGAGTTATCCACAATTGCAAGAATTATTTTAACTTTTTTGGAAACATTTTTTGTGTACACATATTTAATTGTGCTCGTAATGTGACTGCCTGTGACTGCCCTCCCCGCATCACTAGATTTCATGCGGAGAAGGCGGCCACATGGGGCCGCCACTACAATTTTAAATTTCTATTCAGCATTCCAAATTACGCGATCCGCATTTAGAAAAACGAAGGCCCTCTTCGTTTGGCTTGCGCCAACTTCCAAGGGCCTTCTGGGGGTATGGGGTGTTAGGGACTATGTAATTATTTGTTACGTCTTCGGATCATTCCCATGAACAGTCCAGGCATCAGGATCATTCCAAGCGGAATCAGATTCGAAGCGGTTTGTGCCGTCGTATTGGCTAGGCTACATCCACTTCCCTGTAAACTGGGGAAAAGCGGAGTGTTGCCTTGCGGAGTTGGGTCGCAGACATTGCCGATACCGTCTTCATCGTCATCTTCCTGACCAGGATTGAAGACATTGGGACAGTTATCGCTATCATTGGGAACTCCATCGCAATCGACGTCTTGAGGATTTGAACCAGGATCACAGGCGACAGGATCGCAAGCATCACCACGGCCATTTCCGTCAGAATCAACTTGATCAGGGTTCACCACGATTCGGCAATTGTCGATCGGGGTTCCATTCTCACCATCGAGAACTCCATCATTATCCGAATCGGTATCCTGGAAGTCAGGGGTTCCATCACCATCGGTATCGACTGGAGGAGTATTGGGGTCGTTATCGCCCGCCTCTTCTTCATCCGGAACTCCATCATTGTCAGAATCTTCATCACGGAAGTCTGGGGTTCCATCATTGTCGGTATCGACTGGAGGAGTATTGACATCGCCGTCCCCTTCTTCATCCTCGTCGGCAATCGTGTCACTGTCAGTATCGGTATCACCGGCGTCAGGGGTACCATCACCATCGGTGTCGGTTCCATCCGGACCCTCACCCGATTGGTCATCACCATCAGGCTCTAAGTTATCGTCGCAGATATTATCGTTGTCGACGTCACCGGCTAAGCAAGCCGCCTCGGGAGGAGTGGTCGCATCGTCGGTATTAGAGGGTAAGGAGTCTCCCGCCACGTTGTGGGCGATAACTCGGTAGCAGTAGCTAGTGTTGTCATCGACAGTATTATCGATAAAGGTCACAGTGGAGCCACTGCCTGGGACTGCAGGAATCGACGCAATCTCAGCGAATGGATTTCCGGCAGAGCAAAGGCCAGGGGCACGTTGGATGACATATTCATCTTCATTATTGGAGGCATCGGTCCATGTTACCGTAATTTGATGAGGACCTGTTGCATTCGCAACGAGATCGATCGGTTGCAACGGCACACTGGTCGGGATCGGCTGAGTCGAGGCATCATCCGTATTGCTATAAGCAGATGGTCCAACCTGATTCTCGGCCCTTACGCGGTAACAGAACACCGTATTCGGAGGCAGACCGGTATCGGAATAGTGGACTGCTCCATTAATCCCCTGGCTGGCAGGAAGATTGGCAACAGCCGCGAACGGATTGTTATCGGCGCAAGCACCATTGGCTCGCTCGAGTACAAACCCGGTCTCATTGTCCGAGGTATCGACGAATTGGACGTCAATACGGCTACTGGTTACTCCGGTCGCATTCAAGTTAATCGGAGCATTGGGAGCGGTCGTAGGAATCGGCAAGGTGGTCGCATCGTCGATATTCGAGTAGGCACCATTTCCTTGGCTATTGTATGGCCGTACTCGGTAGCAATATCGCTTGTTCGCATCCAGGCCGGTATCGTTATAGCTGGTGGTATTGGCTCCAAGGGGAACATTCAGTTCCACAAAGCCCAATCCCTGTTCGCATTGAGGGTGTTCGGACCTTTCCAGCTTATATCCATCTTCATTGTCCGCATTATCATCCCAAGTAACGTCAATCTGAGCGGACGAAACCGCGGTCGCATTCAGATTGGTCGCGGGAGTCGGCACATTGGTCGGCGCTGGGAAAGTGGTCGCATCATCCGCATTGGAGAAATTGCTCGCCCCAACAGGGTTGAAGGCACGTACTCGATAACAATACAGCGTACTAGGTTGTAGACCAGAATCGACATAGGTAGTCACATTGGCTGGGATTGAATTGGTCAACAGAACGAAGTTCGAACAATCCCCTTGTGATCTCCATAATTCGAAGCCGGTTTCATTGTTAGAATCATCCACCCAGTTCACATCGATCTGGCTACTTGAGATCGCAGTCGCAATCAGATGTGTCGGACCTCTGGGAAGATCAACCGGTGCTGCGAAGGTCGTCGCATCATCCAAATTGGTGTAGTTGGAATAATCCGCACCAGGGAAGAATGCCCGCACTCGGTAACAGTAAGTGGTCTCGGAATCTAGCGGTGGCGTGGGGGCTCCGAGGTCATGATAGATGTTAATGTTGATACCGGTCGATCCAACTTGTTCAAAGCTCAAGTTGGCAGCGGTGCAGGCACCTTTGGCACGTTCGACATAGAAACCACTTTCGTTGTCGCAGTTATCGACCCAACTTAAGTCAATCTGCTGAGAAGAGACCGCCGTGGCAATCAGGTTGGTCGGATCGCAATCGGTCGGACCGGTTGGTGTTCCGCCGCATTCCCCTGCTCCATCGCATTGGTCGCTGGTCGTATTGGCATTTGCATCATCGCAAGTGGACCCTTGCGCTTCAAATTGGCAGGTCGAGTTACAGCAATCGCCGTTGGCGGTGTTGCCGTCATCACATTGTTCATTGCCAGTAACAACTCCACTACCGCAAGGATCACCACCCGGAGGTGTACCAACGCATTCCCCTTGACCATTACATTGGTCGTTGGTGGTTCCAGCATTTCCATCATCGCAAGAGGTTCCACTGGGATCAAATCCGCAGGTAGCGCTGCAGCAATCGCCGTTGGCGGTGTTGCCATCATCGCATTGTTCTCGATTCGGATCTAGAGGTCCAAGGTCGATATCAGGAGTGATGTTGAATCGATCACGGAAGAAATCGCTAATCTTCTGAATTGGGCTTAAAGGAAGTTGAGGATTTCCATTGAGCAATCCATTTCCACAGACCTCTCCATTACCGACAGTAGTTCCTTGGCAGGTCCCTTGACCATTACATTGGTCGTTGTCGGTATTGGGATTTCCATCATCACAATTCGATCCATCCGCTTCAAATTGGCAGACTGAATTACAGCAGTCTCCATTGGAGGTGTTTCCATCATCACATTCTTCGACTCCAGGGATGTTGAATGATGGAGGAGTAGGCAAATTAGGCAGTGGGTTGATCGCATCCCGAATTCGATCGACAATCGATTGGAACGGGCTAGTATTTGTGGTTGCATTGGGATTCGTCGCTTGAACGATAGGTCCCTTGTTTAAAATGTTATCACCGCAAACAATTCCGCCCGGAGGAATCCCTACACAGGTACCAGCACCATCGCATTGATCATTGTCGGTACCGGCATTACTGTCATCACATTCGGTCCCTTCGGCATCAAATTGACAGATTGAGTTGCAACAATCTCCGTTGGCGGTATTACCATCATCACAATCTTCATTAGCATCGACTACTCCATTGCCACAATCACCGGGCGCAGGGGGACGAGGATCAGGCAAACCAGAAGGAGAATCTGAGAGAGTAATCACTCCGGAAAACTCAGAAGTATTGATCAAATTTCCACGATCCGAAACCGAGGCACGTGAAGTCAACATGGAAACCTTCACCCCTTCTTCTAAAAGTGGGCTATTGATATTGTATGAAAAACTTCGAGTTTCGTTAGCCGGACCCGCGGGGACATTGACTTTACCAAGAAGAAGCTGCCCTTCCCCATTGGTGTCATTGTCATTGGCATTAACGATATAAACTTGAACTTCTGAACCGGCAGGAGCGACCGCTTGAAGGAGGTAGCTATTAGTTCCATTCGGCTCTGAGCGGGCTTGAGTAGGATAAGCTAAGCAAGCATTGGGACCATTGGAGCAACTTCCCGGCTGAGTAACCCCGTCATTTCCTAAATCGATTCCCAGCTTGGTGTTTCCATAAATGGTATTAAAACCTAAATCATTAAATTCGCTTTCGGCCCCACCAGTGATGGCAATTCCGGTTCCTTTATTAGAGGTAACCCAATTTTTAAGGGTAGGAGAACCACCGATACGGTTATAGGACCCGTTGACTTGAACCCCATCCCCGCCATTTCCAAAACTGGCGGAACGGGTACGAGAGGTCTCATTTTCGGCAGTGGTTCCAATAAAATCTTTGCTCAAGGTGTTGCCATCGCTGTTAAGAATCACCCCATGGCTGGTGCTCGCAACGACGATGCTTTCATAAATAGAATTGCTTGCCCCGGTCACCTCAATCCCGATGCGGTTTCCATTATTGACCTTCGCGATCCGTTGACGACCAATATAGGTACGCGCGACTCGGTTATCGCTACCACTGATACAAAGCCCTTTTCCGCCGGAACCGACGATGTTGATATCTTGGATAAGATTGCCTTTGGATTCAATGGTAAGAACACACTGATTAGTGGAAGTGTTTCGTCCATCAAGAGTCACATCAACATTACTATCATTCCGCCCAATTAGATTAATTTTTCCTTTGCAGTCTGCAGGAATAACTAAAGGCTTTATTTGATTATCTACCACAATGACATGGCTGCCAGGAAAGGATGTCGACCAACGTCGAAAATCGATCGTGTCGTCCCCCTCATTGGAACATGCAACTTCAATCGCCGTACGAAGCGTCTGTTCACGATAGTTGCATTCCGCATTCTGACAAAGATCGTAATTATTAGGTGGGCTGTAAGTTTCCGCCTTTGCCTGAGCAGAAAAAATAGCGGAAAAAAGCACAGTTAGTGTTAGAATAGATCGTTGAAAGGTCTTGGTCATATTAACCTCATCCTTGATTTAAAATTAGTGGGATTCATCCAACGCCTCTTAGCGTTGCTAATAAACTATCGACCTACCAAAAGAAAAGTTGCTAAGAAAAAGTCAACTTATTGATTTTTCTCTGACGGAAAAAATAAAGGAAGGTCACATCGGAAGTAATCTATCCCACCATCCTGGTCAAATTTCTAAACTGACTCCTAAAAAACAAGCAACCTTATTAAATACTCCCCGATAATCAAGGTACGATTTTTTTTAAATTAATTTTATCTGGAGTTAAAGAAATGCCCTGGCAACCGTTCATTCAAAAGACGACAGAAAAAACCAGAGAGTTCGGGCCCTCTTTTTTTCCCATTCCCCAAATTGTTACCCCTAATGGCGAAAAAATCGCTATTCGACTCAAGGATAAAGAAAACAAATTTAAAGTCGAAATATTACCAAACGGCCTAAGAAAAATTTCCCTCGCCTATGTAATTGATAATAACCAAGATCCCAAGGATGGTCGGATTTATCTTTTAGATCAATTCACCATCGACCCTAAAAAAAATCGTTTGGTCGATTACAACCGCTTTTTTACTCAAATTAAAGGGGGAAATTGGCAATCCTGGTTAGAGGAATATCGAAAATCCCACACCCCCAGCAAGGCGGAAGCTGAAGACCATTTTTTTTCGATATCCAACCTAAGGGATAAAGAAAAACTCAAATCAACCCCGATCGCGATGATGGTCCCAAAAATAGAATCGGCTTTTTATTCTCAAAAAAATATTTTCAAAAAAGCGCTGCAATTGGTCCATGAAACCACCCAAAGTAATCAAATAAAAATTAAATTACATGATCCGCAAAACCATTATCAAACCATTACCCGAAATTTCACTTCTGAAACCACCCTTACAATGGTGGTGGATAATGACTCTAACCCAAGAAACGGACGACTGCTCATTCATGACCGTTTTGTAAACGGAAAAAGCCCATCCAACTATTTCCGTTGGGAAAGACGATGGGAGGGGACCGGCCCCATGAAAAAATGGGCCGACAAGTTAAATCAAGCCTGGAAGGAAACTCAAAGAGATAGAAAAAACCGGCTACTTTCACAAACTGAGGGGAAAAATTACTATGAGGCCATCAAGATCATCTGGGATGTGGATGCCCGTGTAAATCAACAGCTACCCGTTCAACCTGAATCCTCACGACTTACCCCAAATGTTAAACCGGAAACGTCTTTAACTCCGAAAGTAATTACTGATACTCCACCTTCTTCTCCACTGATTCCTGACGATTCTGAAAAACAGGAAAAGCCGATCGGAGACCTCAAGGAACGCCTCAAACTTCCTAGCTCAAACGTTGCCCCTTTCCGATTCGCAGTCAAATTTTCGACCATGGGAAATGAAGAACACACTAAACAAAGTTTTTTAAAGACCTATGGGAAACTCCTTCAGGAAAAATTTGCAACCGATTCTATAAAATTAAATAAAATCAATTTCTTGCTTATCCTCAAGGTTGATCCATCGACACGGAGAATACGAGCGATTGGCTTTGATAAGGTTGTTTGGGACCGAAATTTTGTTTCGGAAGAACAGGTCCAAGCCTTGCTACAAAGAATAGCAGACGGACTCAGTATGAAATATCGCCTTAAAATTGAGGGGGATAAAATTAAGGTCCCGGTAACTTTAATAAAATAAAGGGCTCATATTAATTCTTAAAAAATAAAATACAGCTTTTTTAATTTTTTTTCGCAACTTCTTTTGAAGTGAAGCGATAACCCCTTTCGATAGTAATCATGCATTTATAAACGTAATTCAATTATCCTTGTTAAATGAGGAGATTTTTATGACACCACCCAAAATTGGAATCGCCCTGGCCCCTGAAGTCGCTTTACCCCCTACAGATAATCCCTTGGAGGCCAAAAAGGCAGAACCGATAAAAACCGAACAGCCATCCAGCCCTAGCAACGATCCAAAAATCTGGAACTTTAAAGCAACTCTCAAATTGACCGGTGCTAGCAAAGGGAATCGAAATGGAACCCTCCTCGCTATTAATAATATTGGGCAACTTGGCGACTTAATCGGTGCAGGTGCTGAAATTGCTTATTTAAAAGATCTCATTGGAACAACTGCGAGACTCCGCCTTGGACCGTTTATTTCCGGTGACGCCGTTGTAGGAAGAACCAATACCGGCGGCGCAAACCTGGGCGCTGGTACCGTAGGAGCTGAAACTGAACTCGATTGGAGACGCGCCTACCAAGGTAGCCGCTTTGCCGGGCCAAGCCGATTAGGGCTTAAAATCGGTATCGGAGTTGGCGGTGGAAGCATTAATACTGACGGTGGTTTTGCATTCCATTCCCTTACAGGCTTTGCCACTCTTTTTGGAATTGGTGCAAATATCGTTAATTTAAATGTTGGATCTGTAGAAATAGGACTCGATTTTATTTATCAAAGTCTAGCCCTAATAGGGTCTGAACAAAATGTGGCGTCTCATCAAATCGGTGGCGGTTTGACCATCCGAGGAACCCAAGTAAAAGCTGAACGTCCTTGTGACATTGGCGTCAACGATATTGCTGCCCAAGAAGAGCAAATCAAAAAACTCGAAGCACACAATAGCCGAGTCGTCAAAGAGCTTGATCTCTTGAAAATTATCCTCGCAAACCACCCCAGACATCCCTTTACTCAAGAAAATTCTAGAAAATTTTCTGTCATCGGTGCGGTTGTAGAAGCACTTAATAATAAAGGGGTTGATAAAAGGAAAATTAGAGCAGTTGTTAGAGAAGGTAATAAAGCCAAATTGTCAGAACTGACTGGAGTTATTGCCAAACATACTGGGATCAGCACGGAAGAAGCCAACACCATTTCCCAGCAAGCTAAGACTGCTTATCCCGCTACTTACGATCTCTGGGCGTTGCCGCTTGATCCAGAATTTAAATTTAAACCGACAACCCCCAACAATCCCAAAGATTGTCTCCAAGTCAAGCAATACCATGATCAACTTGTCGAATACATGGGCAAGTTAAGAGAGCAAAAAGGTGCATTGGATACCCATTACAAACATGCGGTGCATCTCGCTGGTCTCTTCATTGGTCAAGCGGATACCAAAGAAATCCTTTTTGCGACCGTGCTTAATATCGATACTCCAAGCTTTAAAACAGCACGACCCAACGCCAAAGACATGGCTGACTTAGAATCGGGCCGTAGAACCGTCGAACAGGTTGAAAAAGCAGTTTATAGCGTCCCTTCTTTTGAACAAAAGAAATTAGACGCTTTATCTAAATGGATGAATGGAGAAGGTGATCTCCCTGGTGAAGAACGAATTCGAAAAGCCCTCCAAGAATCTAATAAAGATAAAGCTGGTAAATCAACCTTAGATGAATCACCCGAAGCGAAAGCAGCTTACAATAAATTTAAAAAACGACTTGGTTTAGCTATCCTTGGGCACACCGATAGCCGAGGTAGTGATGCAATCAACGATCCTCTCTCAGAAAGACGTGCTCAAATAGTGAAGAAAGGGCTTATCGCTAGAAAAGTTGCTGATGGGAGGTTATTTGCCAAAGGATTTGGTAAAAAATATCCCGCCTTGGGAGAAAATGGCCTAAGTTATCTGGAAAGGATCATTGCACAAGGTAAAAACCGTCGAATTGAATTCGTCCCCTACGGCGCCCCTCGTCCAACGACTCCAGAGGGCTCTCAGAACCCTGACCATCTGGACTCAGAAAAAGCCCCCAAGGGGTTGGACAGACCAGGTGATCCCAAGGGACCTGGAGCCACGGCTCCTGCTGGAAAACCTACTCCAGCGGCCAAAGCTAGTGATCCGGATGATCCATTTAGCCGATGAACTCAAAAAGCCCTCTTCCCCCGAAGAGGGCTTTTTTTATCGATATTCCTCAATAGATCTTCACAAACCAAATGAAATGATCTAAAGCCGTCATTTATGTATTTTGCTTTATGGGCGCTTGGAGCGGCGGCAACCTTTCTTTATGGGTGCTACTCCAAACAAGAGCCTGTCGATAAAAACTCCAATAGCTTCCGAAATCGAAAAATCCACACAAACCTTTCTCTTCCAAAACCGGTGCAACCCAGTCGCCGCTATATTTCTGAGTTTGGTAATAATCTTGAGGCGGCACAAGCTTTTCGGGGATTAACAGACCAAGGGGTTACCGCAGCTCAGTTAGATATTGGATGTGATTTCCCCAATACCTCTTTAATCGGAAAAGAGGATTATCGAGTAGAAGCTTGTGAAATAGATGAATTTCTATTTGCTAACTATCAGAAATATAAAAAGGTTTTTGAAGGAAGAACTCAACCAACCACCCCTTGGGATCCAGGAGTAGAAACAGTTCAAAAAATAAAAAACGTCATCGAATTCCTCAAACAGAGTGATGCGCTAAAGAATTTCTCGCCAACGAGCGATGAATATCGAGAAAAACTAGCGATCGCCCTCCTCCATTTTGCGCTTATCCCTGACCAGCCAGAATTCCTCAAAAATCATCATTCAGAGTGGCGAAAAAATTCCTCTCAACTAAAATCGATCGGATTAGAAAATTTTCAGAAAAAACTTTTAACGGAAGGGGGACTAGGGGTTTCGCTTTGGAAGAATGATAACCAGGGGGTCACCGATGGAGCGGCACACGCCGCCTTACAGACCAAGATTGGAGATGACTTTGCTAAAAACCATCTCCTGTTTGCTATTTTTGAACAAGCTCAGCTAAACCCATTTTTTGCAAAAGTTGATTTGACTTGGAAAAATATCCCCTTAGAAGATAAAGTTCAGCAAGGAAAAGGGATCACAGTTTATCGTACGAGTACTTTTTATGTGGGAGTTACGCTTCAAAAACAGGATAAACTTTTCAATTTAGCCCTTGAGCCACAAGAAAATCCTAAAGAATATAAAAAGCTTCCCCTAAAAATTTACTATTCTAACTATCTCTCATGGCGAGGAGCCAACGCCGCCTTGCGTGACCATCATAAACAGGCGATTGAATTTTTCCAAAAATCTTTAGAGTTTAATCCCAAAAGCTACACAGCTCATAATTCTTATGGTCTTTCCTTGCTTCAAAAAGGAAACAAACAGCGTGCCGAGTTAGCCCTAAAACGCTCGATTGATCTCAACCCTCGTTATCACTTCGCCTTTGAAAATTTAGGGGATCTTTATTGGGGACAAGAAAAAACCGCAGAGGCTCTTGAAAACTATTACAATGCGGTTAAAGCAAATCCTCGATGGGTGAAAACTTTCTCAAAAGACAAACTTTTGGAGAGGATGGCGCAAGTGCTGAAAAAAGATCCGGATAATACCATGGCGAAATCGATTCGTCGGGAGATTGAAATGATTTCTCTGGTAAATGAGAAATGATTATTTTTAGTAATATGATAGAAAATGGATCCCTTCGACGAGCTCAGGGCAAGCTCTAGATTTCTCTCGGATGTCAGAGATAATTTCTACGCAGAAACCTTCTCATGCCCACACTCCTTCTTAGGACAAACCACCTTATTCCCCTCTTTTTTCGAAAATTTTTGCAAAAGGTAAGGTGATTGGCACTGCGGGCACGTCTCATTGATCGGTCGATCCCATAGAGCAAATTTACAGTTTGGATAACCGGTACAGCCAAAAAACGATTTCCCTCTTTTGGTCTTTCTTTCCGAAAGCGGCTTTCCACAATCAGGGCAATTGACTCCGATCGAGATCGCCTTCGTCGACTTACATTCGGGATATTTACTGCAGGCCAAAAACTCTCCGAACCTTCCTCGTTTAAATACCATTGGAGCGCCGCACTTTTCACAAACTTCGGTTGTGGTTTTCTCTTCTTGAACTTTGTAAGCCCCCTCTTCTCTCTTCACCTCTTTGGTGTTTTTACATTCCGGATAACCACTGCAGGCCAAAAACTCTCCGTGCCGCCCCCACTTCACCACCATTGGCTTTCCACATTTTTCACAAGAGATATCGGTGGCGATCTCTTGTCGCTTGATATCCTTCATCTGCACCTTCGCTTCAGCCAACGTTTCAGCAAAGGGATTATAAAAGTCTTGAAGCGTTGATACCCAGCTGCGGGAGCCATCCTCGACTTCATCTAGCTCTTGCTCCATTTTGGCGGTAAAGGTGACGTTGAGGATTTTTGGAAAATGCGCGGTCAGCAGATCATTGACGATATTTCCCAACTGAGTGGGATAAAATTTTCCTTCGATCTTTTCGGAGTATTTTTTATCCTGAATCGTACTCAGAATTGAGGCATAAGTGGAGGGACGACCAATCCCCTTTTCTTCTAACTCTTTTACTAACGAAGCCTCGGTAAAGCGGGGAGGGGGTTGAGTGAAATGTTGTTTTCCATCGAGTTGAAGGAGCTTGAGTAACTCCCCTTCTTTAAGATTAGGAAGAACTTCCGTCTCTCCTTCCTGATCGGTAGAAACATCATCCTCCCCTTCTAAATAAACTTGAGTAAACCCGGAAAATTTGAGGATCGAGCCAGTAGCGCGAAATAATGCCTTGCCCGAGGTAATATTAAAGGTGGTTTGATCATAGATGGCCGACTCCATCTGACAAGCGACAAACTTTTTCCAAATCAGCTCATAGAGACGAAACTGATCTCGATCGAGATAATCCTTCACCCGCGCTGGTTCATATTCGATGGAGGTAGGACGAATCGCTTCATGGGCATCCTGTGCCCCTTTCTTACTTTTATAAACCCAGGGCTGCGGCGGCAAAAATTGAGGACCATATTTTTTTTGAATGTAGTCACGCACCTGACCAATCGCATCTCCAGAGATACGGGTAGAATCAGTTCTCATATACGTAATTAAACCGACTGGTTCTCCCTCTTCGACTTCCACCCCTTCATATAAACGCTGCGCCAACATCATCGTCTTTTTTGCCGTAAACCCAAGTTTACGAGCCGCCTCTTGCTGTAGTTTACTAGTCACGAAAGGGGCAGTGGGATGACGTTTCCGTTCTTTTTTGAGGATCTCTTTTAAGAGAAATGGTGAATTTTCTATTTCAGTTTTAATTTGGGAGACGATCGATCCGTTAGGAAGTTCTGCCTTCTTTCCGTCGTACTCAGCCAACTTGGCTTGAAATTTGGGAGGGATGGAGCCTTCCAGATCGGCAAGTAAGGACCAGTATTCAACTGGCACAAAAGCCTCGATCTCTTTTTCCCGCTCACAAATAATTCGAACGGCAACCGATTGAACCCTTCCGGCCGAAAGCCCCCTTTTGACTTTTTCCCAAAGTAATGGGCTTATTTTATATCCTACTAGACGATCAAGAACTCGGCGTGCCTGTTGGGCATCAAAAAGGTGATGATCAAGCTCCTTAGGATCTTTGATCGCCTCTTGAATCGCTTTTTTCGTAATTTCATTGAAAAGAACCCGGTGGATATTCCCATTCTTTTTCTTAACTCGGTCTCGAATCTCTTCGGCAATATGCCACGCAATCGCCTCCCCTTCTCGATCCGGGTCGGTGGCGAGGTAGACGTTTTCGGAGGTCTTCGCCAATTGGGTGATTTCGTCTAAGACCTTTTTCTTCCCCTTGATCACCACATAGGTAGGCTCAAAATTCTTTTCGACGTCGACCCCAAGCTTGGAAGTCGGAAGATCTTTCACATGTCCGACCGATGCTTTGACGATGTAATCTTTTCCCAAATATTTTCCAATCGTCTTCGCTTTGGCCGGAGACTCGACAATTACCAGTGATTTTGACATGGACACTCACTTTCAATGTTTGATTTTGGAAATTGTAACGGGTCTTGAGATTGGTTCAACCCAAATTTCAATACTCTAATAACTCAAATATCTTTCCGGGCAATTCCTGCAAAACCTCTTTTAATACTAAATTCATCAAAAGCCCCATGATTTTGGGGGCGGGGAGATGACTCATTGCGACAATTTTGTCAACGTGCATTGCCCCCTCTTTTAGCAAATCAAATATTTTTTGCTCTTCTTCATCAAGGGGCGGTTTTATTTGTTTCTTCTCTTTTGCAGCCAAATTCAAATTTTTGATTGAAGGGGCGCAAACAGGAGCTTTTTGAAAATACTGGAAGATCTCTTCAACCTCAATCAAAAGATGCGCCCCCTGTTGAATAAGTCGATGTCCTCCTATATTTTTGCGAGAATCATAAGGACCCGGAACTACAAAGATCTCCTTTCCCAATTCGAGGGCAAATTGCGCGGTCAACAAAGCACCACTTTTCTCGGGTGCCTCCACAACAATCAAGATGTCGGAGAGGGCCGCGATGATTCGGTTCCGCTTGGGGAAATTCCAGGGGCCAATCGGAGAGCCAGGAGGAAGCTCAGCAAGCAATAATCCATGACTCTCCATCTGCCGGTGAAGGTCTTCATAAAATGGGGGATAAACCTGATGGATACTAGTTCCTAAAATTCCCATGGTGGGTAGCCCCAACTCAATCGCCGTTTGGTGAGCTTTCCCATCCACCCCCACCGCCATTCCACTGACGATCACCGGCTGATGCGGTTTCATCGCAATCAAAAGCTGCCGACAGACTCTTAAGGCGTATTGGGTGGCACTGCGTGTCCCGACAATTCCAATCCATGGATTGGGATTTTTTAATAGATCAACGTTGCCTTTAAAATACATTCCACATGGAGGGTCATATAGTTGTAGTAGTTTTTTTGGAAACAGTAGGTCTTGATAATATAGATATGGATTTTGCGAGAAAGTTATTGGCTCTTGAAACAACTCAATAACCCCTCTTCTCCCCTTCTCAGACAAAAAGTGGAGTTTCTTTTCGGGATTGTGACGAATTGCGTTCTGGATTTTTTCTATGGTGGGATACTTCTCAAGCAGACGAAAAATCGATTTGCTACCCAAAAAAGGGACTCGACAAAGTAGCTCGACCAGTTTGGCTTCTTCAGTAATGAAAGAGGTCACGGACGGTGGAAAAGCAAAAAGAGTACCAAACCGGTTTTAAACTAATGGCTCGATAAATTCGATGAAACCGACATACTTGATTTTGGGGGGCCGGAAGAGGACCCCTCCGGTTTACCATCCACTCTCTCTTTCAACTCTTTACCCACTTTAAAGAAAGGAAGCTTTTTGGGCTCGACCTTAATCGATTCACCAGTTCGAGGATTTCGCCCTTTGTATGCCCCATATTTACGGGTTACAAAGCTGCCAAACCCTCTAATTTCGATGCGGCCCCCCTTTTCAAGGGTTCCTGACATCAGGTCGAACACCATATTGACCGCTTCCTCTGCCCGTTTGCGAGGCATGGAGGTCTTCTCGGCGATAATTTCTATTAAATCAGATTTATTCATCTCCTATTCCCCCCCTTTTTGATGAATGTTGAAATTTACTAACCCCCTTAAATTACTATAAAAATAACAGATTGGACAAAAAGGGGTCAATCCTTAATTTTGGAGGAGCCTCTAGTGCACTGGTTAAATGATCGGGAAATTGAAGAGAGAAATATAAACAATCCACCTTCAACTTTTACCTCTAATGCCATTTTCTAATGCTATTTTCTAATTTTTCGCCCTCTAGAATACTAACTCAAAGCGGGAACGCATTAGAAAATAGCATTAGAAAATAGAGGAAATTTTTCTGGCGAAAAATTTTGCCCCCGGCATGAATCGAACATGCGACCAACGGTTTAGGAAACCGCTGCTCTATCCACTGAGCTACGAGGGCGAGATCAGTCCGTGGCGGACCTAAAACGATTTATTTTTGAACTCGATCGAAGGGAAATCAAACGGGTGTGTGGGATCTCCTTCACATTTCTGCAGGCATTAGCGCTACTGATACTAATTTTTTACCAAAAAACTGCAAATATAATTTTCTTTTTCTGATTTTTCTCCTTTGGCACCTGACTTGCTTTTCTCCAGGTGAAAACGAAAGGAGATAAACATGATTCGTACCGATAACACGAATTTAAAAAAACCAACTCTGCCAACCTACTCGGATCTCGCCATAGGAGAGAAAAAAGAAAATGGCGGGTCGATCAGAAAATTCAAATCAGGAAAAAAACAACGCCTGACTAACAATAAAACAAATAATCAACCCAATCCCAAAATCTTTATTCAAAACCTAGCCCCTTTTGCCATCTATACCCAACAAATGACCGGTATCCCTGCGTCGGTCACTCTGGCTCAGGCCGCCCTAGAATCAGGATGGGGAAAACATGCCCCTGGAAATAATTTTTTTGGGATCAAAGGGAAAGGGCCAGCTGGCTCCCAAAGTTTAAGAACCACTGAAGTTCAACAAGGGGAAAAAATACGAATTCATGATTTATTTCGAAAATACCATGATCCATTCGAAAGTTTTTTGGATCACGCGAAGGTGATCGCTCAGGGAAGATATTTAAAACATGCCATGGAACATACAGGTTCCGCGGAAGCATTTGTCACGGCACTTCAATCAAAGAAGACAAAATATGCTACCGATCCAAACTATGTGCAAAAAATCATGAGCATCGTTCATAAATACGATTTAGAAAAATACGACTCACAGAATATGGTGACCGTTGCAATGCAACCAGGGGTGGAATCATGAAGCAAACTCTCCACACCCCACCCTATCTCTCCGAAAAAGAGATTGAAGATCGATTGATCCAACTCCACGAGTTAAGAGACTTTTGGTCCTCTCCTCTACCGCTATTATTATTCCGGTCCCACCCTCACCCTGAAGATCCTATTTATGAGATCCAACTTGCCTATGACTTAGAAGATCGGTTGATGACCTATGCCTGGTTATGGGTGGATGCTTTGGAAGGAAAGATTTTGAAAAGGTTCCCTGAAGAATGACCTCAAGGTGTTGTTAAAGGTTGATACGATCGCCTTAACCATCCCGTTGTTTCTTTCAAGGTCTCACGCCACAGCATTAAATTATTTTTAAGCATGAGCTCTTTTTCGTGGAACATCTTTTTCGCACTGATCATCGACTCGGAGGAAGCATCCGAAATATTTTTCTTAAACCCTTCGTAACTAAGCTTGGCCTTCTCATAGATTTCTAAATTCTCCATAAGTTTGTCATGAATCTTTAACATTTGCTCCCAAAGAGGAAAGTTAGGTTCTAATTTGACCTTATGAATCTTATTTTCGACTCGTTTCAACTCCATCGCGACGCGAGCTTTGATGATTTGAGGCTCGGGGGTTCGATTCAAATGACTCACCATCCCAAGACGGTGAAGCAACCAAAGGCTCCATTTCGTTGGATCCCATTGGTACCACCTAATTCCATTTCGATAATCAGCCTGAAAGGCGTGATGGTAATTGTGATAAGCCTCCCCACAGAGAAAGGGGGCGAGCCACCATACATCCCGCGCAGAGTTTTTGTCGGAATAAGGCTGCTTCCCAAACTTGTGAGCGATTGAATTAACTGTAAAAGTGGTGTGATGAGTCAGCACAATGCGCAACAGCCCAGCCCACAGAAACATCCCTAAAGGACGGCCAATCAAAAATCCGACTCCAACCGGAACCACTAGCGTCCAGAAAATCCCCAACAAGACCCAGTAACGGTCCTGCCACATCACCAAGCGGTCCTTCGCTAGGTCCGGGGCCACTTGAACGAGTTTGTCTCGTGTGGGAGGATCCTGAGCAAAAAGCCAGCCCCAATGGGCCCACCAAAATCCTTTATTAATGTTGTAGGGATCTAGTTCGGTATCCACATAACGGTGGTGATAGCGATGGTCAGCTGACCAAACGAAGGCTGATTGTTGGAATCCAGCCGCCCCTACAAAAAGGTAGAGGAATTTTACCAAGGGGTGACAACGGAAAGCTTTATGTGAGAAATAGCGGTGATATCCCCCCGAAATAGCCATGGCGACAGCAAAAACCAAACCAAGACAAAGGATTGGCTCAAGTGGATGAATACCATGGTAAGGAATATATATAGATAAACCGATAACACTCCCCACCAGAGTAAAGATGAGAAAGGAACTAATGACCCAAACCCGCTTTTTTTTTACGGTTATTTTCTGCATATCAAACCCCCATTAAATATCTTCAACTTTAACCCCTTCTTTTTCAAAAAACAATTTCAATTTCTGTTTAATCCTCTCTTCAATTTGACGCGTCCGCTCACGAGTGACCCCATACTCATCGGCAATAGCCTGAAGGGTTAAAGGGACCTCCGAGAGCAATCGATCCCGAAAGATTTTGGTCTCTCGTTCGTTTAATGTTTTAGAAAATTGCTCCAATTTCTTTTCTAAAACATCTTTAAAATCAGCTTGATCTAAAACCTCTTCAACAGGAGGGGTATCCGACGCAATAAAATCAATATGCCGTTGATCCGATCCCTCTTGAATATTTGCATCCAGCGAGAGATCCCCATGCCCCAGCCGCATCTCCATCTCCTCAACCTCTTCCGGCTTCACATCCATCGCAGCGGCGAGTGCTTTGACATCGGCTTTAAACCCTTGTTTCTCAATTCGCTCTTTTTCTTTGAGAAGATTAAAGAAAATTCGTCGTTGCGCCTGAGTCGTACCAATCTTGATAAGTCGAAAGTTATCGAGGATATATTTTAAAATGTAGGAACGGATCCACCAACTGGCGTAATAGCTAAGCCTCGCCCCTTTGTCTGGATCAAAGGTTTTTACCGCTCTCATCAATCCAAGATTACCCTCT
>JBGTGJ010000137.1:0-7878 GCA_041746775.1 bacterium | reverse complement strand
CAACGATATTGCCATAGTTCTTATAAACGAATTCCGAGATGGCGGCGACCAGACCTGGTTGATCGGGGCAAACAACGAGTAAAATGGCATTATTTGTGTTCATGAGTTTGTTTGATTTTGTTTGAAATCGTCGTTGACATTAAATTCCCTTTTAATCAATATCACAGTTTAGGGTTTTTCCTATTCAATAGTAAAATAAAATTTCTCAACCGTTTTTTCCATCGAGGATGATCATGAATAAAAAAGAGTTAAAGAAATTCAAAGATATTCTACTTGAACGACGCAATGCCATTACTCAGACCAATGAGTCTTTAAGCGAGCAATCCGTAGTTTTTGACCCGAATGATTTGCCGGATGAAGTTGATTTGGCGAGCAGTGAAACTGATCAGGCGATCAATATGAAATTAAGAGACCGTGAAAGGATTTTGCTGCGGAAAATTGAGAAGGCTTTGAAGAAGATCGAAGATGGGGAATATGGTGTTTGTGAATCTTGTGAAGAGGAGATCGGAATTAAACGGCTTGAAGCTCGGCCGGTGACTGATCTTTGTATTCGTTGCAAGGAAGAGCAAGAGCGGCGAGAGAAGGCGTATGCGGAGGAGTGATTGTTTCTTCTTCTTCCTTGTCATCCCAGCAAGCTTTTAGCTGGGATCCATTTTCTATAAATAAATCCCCTTCGAGAAATAATGAATGTCTATCACATAAAATGGATCCCAGCTTAAAACTGCTGGGATGACATGGTGGAAACTTTGAGGGTCTTGAGATAAATCTCTCTTATTTTTTTCCTATAATCTTCAAACTCGTTGATGAATTCCGGTTTGTTCTTAAACCCCATCTCTTTAGCTAGGTCTGGGATACAAGGATGATCTAGGTCCAAATAACCTTCCTTTAAATCAAATTTCGACCCGAGAAAAAAATCCATCATGCGATAAAATTGATAGCCATTCTTCAGTGTCGAGGTGGTCTCTTCGGAAAAAATATTTCTCGAAGCGAGGCGGTCGATGGCTTCGAGGGTATTGGCGGTGAGCATCTGTTCGAAAATTTTTCCCAACTTCAGTTGAAGGTATTGCACTAAAAATTCGATATCGAGCAGACCTCCCATCCCTTTTTTATAATGCCATTTTTTTTCTGTTTCTTTAGCTAATTCCTTTTCAATCCGCTCACGGTAATGATTGATCTCCTGATGAAGATTTTCTTTAAACGGTTTGAGGAGAATCAGTCGACGAAACAACCCGCTAAACTCTTTGGCAAATTCACCACTCGCGTGAATGAGTCGAGCTTTGAGCAACGCTTGCTGTTCCCAGGCGGCGGCGTGTTCGTGATAATAACTGAGCCAGGCATCGATCGAGGTCACTAATGTTCCCGCACTGCCGGAAGGGCGGAGTTCTGTATCCACTTTATAGACGTAGCCTAAAGGGGTGGGGAGGGTGAGGATATTGATCATTCTCTGACAGACTTTGGCAAAATACTCGCGATTGGTGAGCTTGCGTTTGCCGTTGGTTTCACCGTTTCGGCTGTAAACAAATATCAGGTCGAGGTCGCTGTTGAAGTGCAACTCACGCCCCCCTAATTTTCCCATCCCGATGATCGCCAGTTCGCTTTGAGAAAAATTTCCGTCCGAATCACTAAAGCAAGGGAGACCATATTGAGGACGCAGCTCTTCTCGGGCGATTTCATAAGCAACGATCAGCAATCCGTCCGCCAGGTGGGTGAGGTCTTCCATGACTTCTTGGAGTTTGTGAGGAGTTTGATGAAAGGTTGATTCGATGCGCTTGAAATGATCCTTTTTGTATTGGCGCAAAGTATCCAGCTTTTGCTCATAATCTTTTTGATTTTGCAGCAAAGCATGAAGATTTTCTAAATGTTCGGCAACTAAGATCAACTTTTTACTCCGTTTTTAAATCGTGTGTTCAATAGATCATTAAAGATCGATTTTACCTGTTTTCGGTGTTGTTCCAAATCTTTTGTAAATTGTTCGGTGGCAGCTGAAATCTCCTGACTATACCCCATCCGGCGAGCCAATTGTTGAATCTCCTCTGCGTCTATCGGGAGCAGATGGGTTTGTTGTTCTTCGATTAATTGGAGCCGATTTTCTAAATTCCTTAAAAAGATATACGCCTGCGATAGGGCCGTTTGTTCCTGAGGAGAGATCAGCTGATGATTTTCCAACTGTTGAATCGCTTGCAGTGTATTGGAAGTCCTTAACTCCTCAATTTTTCCTCCGAATAAGTGTTGGAGCGCCTGAACGAAAAATTCAATCTCCCTAATTCCACCATCACCCAATTTGACGTGAAACGAGCCGGTGAATTTAATTAAAATCTGTTGAATGATTTTTTCCTTCATGGCGGCTAATTGTTCGATGAAAGAGAAATCGGCGGTACGAGGGTAGGTGAAAGGGGTGAGACGATTTTGAAATTCTTGAACCAGTTTTAAATCACCTGCTGCGCAAGTCGCCTTGATCATCGCCTGTCTTTCCCACGAAGCGCCGAAACTTTCATAATAAACTTCCAGCGCGTCCAGGCTATTCGTGATTGGTCCGCTCTTTCCTTCCGGTCTCAACTCCAAATCGACACGATAGAGAAAACCATCCTCCCTTTTTTGTTGGAAAAATGAGGAGAGCTTTTCGCTGAGTTTACTAAAGTATTCATGTGGAGTGATTTCTTGTTTTTTTGAACCTTGTAGGATGGAGCCTTCATCAGTTTCATAAAAATATTGCAGGTCGATATCGCTGCTATAATTAAGTTCATCCCCGCCTAATTTTCCTAAAGCGAGAATCGCAAATGGAATCGGCTCGCTAGTAGCTTTCTTTTTTGATGGAGTTCCGAATTCTAGTTTTAGTTGAGCTTGATGACACTCTAGCGCCATTTGCAGGATGGCGCGAGCCAGGTCGCTCCACTCCTTGAGCAAAGCCGGGAGGGGGGCCAAGTTGCCAAAGTCTCGTAGGGCGATCCGGAAGAGATGACGGTATTTAAATTCGATCAATTGTTTGGCAAGCTCCTCGCGGTTGGTTTTGGCGGAGGATCGAAGTTCCGCAAGATATTGTTCAAGAGAGTAGGGGGATTGGACCTTTTGTGTAAGGATTTCTTGAACTCGTTCTGGATATCGGCGTCCCCAGCGGGCGAGGAAATTGCTGTTGCCTAATAGTCGGATGAGGGCAGTCAAAAGAGGATCTGAGAGATTTTTATTGGGGGAAATGATGCCGAGGATTTCCAGAGCCTGTTCGGGGGAAGCGGTTTGATTGGCGAGGAGTTTTAGATTGAGATGCATCATTTCAGTCTCTTTCCCCCTTTGAAAAAGGGGGACACAGGGGGATTTTGTGAATAATAAGGTACCTTATCTATTTGTAAAATCCCTCCCAACCTCCCTTTTTCAAAGGGAGGCAAAATTCGGATGCGGGATGAATAACATATTACATGGAGAAGATGCCGGAGGAAAACGGTTTTCCTTGGGGGACGGTGCAGAGAGGGATGTTTCTGTTAAAACCGCATGGAGGACAGGCTTCTCTCCATTCGATTTGCATGGGGTCAAAAGTTTGTCTTTGGATGGTCTTGATGAGGTTCTCCAACAAATCTCGATGTGAACTTAGTTCTTCTGGCGAAAACTGAAAGGTGAAGGTGTTGGAGTCATGGAGTAGGTGGATTTTAACACTGTTCAAACTGGTCTTGAGAATACTTTCCGCCGCAAGCGCGTAGGTTTTTAATTGAAAGCCATAATTTTTTAGCAGGGCGCTTTTGGTGTGTTGTTTTAATGCGTATTTAAAATCGATCAACGTCCAGCCTTGTTCCGAATAAATCAATCGATCGATCTGCCCACGCACCTGCCCGCCAGCTAATTTTAGGTAGAAGGGGAGCTCACTAAAATCTTCTTGAGCGGATAAAATTTCGGCGAAAGCTTCACTTTCGAGATACTGATTTAAATTCGATGATAATTCCTGAATTAATTCATTTGGAACATGATTGTGACTGTTTTTGATAGTTCTTTCAATTAATGGCAATGGCGAGAGGCCGGGTTGCAGACGGTGGGCTTGAATGCATTGGTGCAGGATAGTTCCTATTTCAGTGGAGGAGAGGGAACTGGGTTCTTCCCAATTCGAATCAGAAATTTGCTGATGGTAAGCTAGAAAATGTTTCAGCGGGCATTGGTGATAAGTCTCGAGTTCACTCACCGAAAAATCCGAAGGGATCTTCTCCTCCCTTTTGAGAAAGGGTAATGATCTGGGTTTGGAAAGAGCTGCCGAGGTGGTTGGTTGCAGGGGAAGGCGAAGCATTGCTTCTCCCTTACGGTTTTGTAAAAACTCTTCGACCTTTCCTGCTAAATTTTTAAACAGGATCGATTGCAAAGATTGATTCGATTTCTCTTTGGGCTGATAAAATATTTTGAGACGGTTTTTCGCCCGAGTCATCGCGACATAAAGTAGTCGTTTGTTTTCCTCGCTCTCCTCTTGCGCATGGTAGTTTTCCATCGCAATAAATCTAGGGGTTTTAAATTCCTCCCCTTTTTCATCCAAAATCTTGAGTGCAAAGTGATTTCCTATTGATTGAATCTTTGTCGCGGAGATCGGAGGGCGTCGATTGAGGCCGATCAGCATCACGGTGTCAAACTGCAGCCCTTTGGCGGCATGGATGGTCAAGAGTTGAACGGCATTTTTTACGGCAATCATTTCGCCTAACGGAGTTTTAATCGCTTGGTTATTTTTTAGCTCTTTGAGTAATTGCACGAGCTCTTTTAATGACCAGGGGGCATTTTCCTCTTCTAAAGTTTCCACCCATTCGAGCCATTGCTCCATGGCCAGCGGGTATCCTTCATCTTCATAAGCCGACTGATAGATTGATTCGAGATCAAGGGTCGCAAGGATCGTTCTCAACAAAGTCGATGGGGGGACCGTTTGAGACATTTGCTGCCAATTTTTTAAATGATGGATCACCCAGACTAGTTTTTCCTTTTCTTCTGAAATCGGAAGGCTCACCGACTCCAACTCCTTATCCAAAAGAAAAGCAAAGAGGCTGGAATCCCTCTTTTGCAAACTCAGAAAGAAAAGAGTGGCGTCGGAAATTAAAAAGAGAGGGGATCGTAATAATCCTACTAAAGATAGATCATCTTGAGGATCTGCTAAGAAAAACAACAGACGTTTGAGATCGATAATCTCCTGTCGTTCAAAAAGATTTTGCCCCCCGCGTAGTGTATAAGGAATCCCCCGTTTTTTAAGCTCTTTAGCTAGTGGAATCGCACTAGCGGAGGCGCGAAATAAGACCGCAATTTGATCGAGCGGCACCTCTTTTCTCTGAAGTTGAGCTATCTCGTCGGCGGCTTGAATTGCTTCAAGATGATTTAAAACTTCTGCGTTCCCCTCACCATCAATAGGAATTAATACAGCGTGAGAATCTTCTGTATCATCACGAGTGTGTTGAGAAGGTTGAGAGTCTGGGAAAGCAGAATCAGAAAATTGATTCACCAATTTCAAGATCGCAGGGGTTGATCGGTAATTTTCCGAAAAATAAAATCTTTCTCCCCCCGCTTCGAGAATCTTCTTTTCAGTTCGTTCAATCAATTTCACATCGACCTGTCGAAAGCGATAGATCGATTGTTTGGGGTCACCTACGCAAAACAGTCGAAGGTTTTTTTTACTTCCTTGCAGGGCGGCTCGCAGGGTTTCCAAAATTGTGATTTGGATAGGGGAGGTATCCTGAAATTCATCCACTAAAAGATGAGAAAATCGATTCAGATAATTTCTGAGTGAGGCGGTTGGATTGGAAATCTTTTGCAATGCGAGGGTTTCAATATCTTGAAAGCTAAGCCATCCCTTGGCATTTTTATGTTGGGTGATTTCGGTTTGAATCTCTAACCCCATTCTCTCCAATGACTCGAATGATTCTTTCTCTTCAGGGATCATCTCTGGAGGTTCAAGCTGAGTCGAGGTTTCCTGCTGCTTTCTGGTTAACCATTGAGAAAGGAGCTTGGAAAGATTTCTCACTCCATATGTTTTTAAACCAAGCAGTGCTTCGGGAGTTTGGTCGTTAAAAAATTGGCGGAGCTTTTTTTTAATCGTTTGGTTCTCAAGGTGTAATTCCAGACTTTCATCGATAATCTTAAAAGGGATCCGTTGCTCGGGAGATCGATCCGCTTCAATCACCTGGAGGCAAAATTGGTGGATCGTTCCAATCGAGGCAGCGAATATTTTTTTTCTGAGCTCTTGTAATATTTCCTCCGGGAGTTCGGAGAAAGAGGGGTGGTGAAAAATCTCCTTTAAGATCCTTTCTCGAAGTTCAGAGGCCGCCTTTTCTGTAAAGGTAAATGCGATGATGGAGGCAGGATCATAACCGTGAGCCAGCAATTCAAAATAGTGTTTGACCAAAAGTTCCGTTTTGCCGGCACCAGCGTTCGCGACGATGATTAAATCGCGGTCGAAGGTTTGAGTAACTTTTTGAAAAACGGTGGTCATCGAGGTTTATCCTCATACCGACAAATCTCTGAAAACTCGCATCGGTCCCCCATGCATGCGGCGGGGTTGAGTGAGTAGTCGCCATTTAAAATCTTGTGAAAAACTTCTCGCAGCGAAGTTTCTAGATCTTGTTGTAGGTCGAGAAACTCAACCTCTTTCATAAAAGATTTTCCCAATAACTTGTGAGAAGTAAACGGTTGAAAGCGCCCCTTATGAATCACCCCCTGATTTTTCTTCATCGTCTTGAGATCCCAGTACACGGCGCCAATCGCCTCAACCTCTTTAAAAATCGTTTGCTGGCAGGCGTAAAGGTAAAGCCATAGTTGAAAACTTCTTTTTTCACGCAGCTCGCGACTGAGATCTTCCGTTGAGGAGGATTTGTAGTCGATCAAAAGAAAGCTTTTTCCATCTTCGCTCAGATCGACTCGATCGATCGCTCCGGCTAGCGGGATGGAAACCTTGTCCTCCAATGGAAAATGAACCGCAGGCCCCCCCTTTCTACCGAAATTCCATTCGAGAAATTGGGGAAATAGTCGTTCCTTGGCCTGCTCGAGAATCTCGAGTTCGACATGGAGTAAATTCTCTATGATTTTCAATATGTTATGCTTAAAGTCTTCAAGAAGTATAGGAGGGATGTTGGTCAGCCCTTCCTCCTTTTTAAAGTCCTCTATTAAACCGAATTCCAGTGGTTTCAAAAGTAGGGAGAGGTCTTCCGCGGTAGGAATTTTTCGCTGGTCAAAGAAGTTGACCTTCAGTTGCTGAAACAGTCTTTCCAATAAAGTATGAAGCAGGCGGCCACGTAGCGTTGGCTCAATCTCGAGATCGATCTCTTTCTTTTCTTCAAGCTTGAGATGCCATTTGGAAAAAAAACGAAAGGGGCACTTGGCATAATCGTCGATGTAGCTGGCGCTTAAGGGGCGTTGGGATAATTTTTCCAGCAGCTTCGGTTTGAGATTCAAAGAGGAGAGATTTCCTGAATCCCAATGAAACTCCGAAGTGCGACGGGCCGACTCGCGACGGATGTTTTCTTCGAAATATTGATTTTTTCCAGAAATGAGTTGAGGAGTTTCGCTTAATAGTTCTCTTACTTGAAGTTCTTTCAAATTCGTCAACAGAGGAGAAGGGGTTTGAGCTTGTCCAGACAGAGAGCTTTGAGAATAACTCATCACCGCCTGTCGAGCGAGAGGTAGCGTTGTCTTTAAGGTGAGGAGCGCCTCATGCTCGATCACTGTTTTTAGTTTTTCCTCCTGTCCTAAAAAGAAAAGTGGTGGGTTGAGAGGAAAGCTCCCTTCCTGGAGTCCAGGGATGAATACGGTTTCACTCAAAGTTAGTCCGGAATTATCTAATCGCCGAATCTTTTGAGATCCCCAGCTTTTTTTTGAAAGGAGGGGAGGAAGAGAGAGGAACTCTTCTGCTAATTCACGTTTCCATTGAGCTAGCGA